>NZ_JBNPXI010000019.1:0-97169 GCF_050433385.1 Brassicibacter mesophilus | reverse complement strand
GCTGTTGGTCCTCCGTTTATGTGTGATACTACATCTGGATTTGTGTTCATTACATCATCTGCTGTTACTGTACTGCTTCCTGGTATTGATGTTCCTCCTGTATGCATCATTACTTTAAAGCCATTTTTCTTTGCCCATTCTACCATTGGTGCTGCTTCTTCTGGTTTCTTTACTGAGCCTAGTCCTACTTCTCCTACTAGCCATACTCCTTCTTTTGCTAGCTCTTCAAAGTCTTTCTCTACTAAACCTTTTTCAAGTATTACTGCTCCACCGTGTAGTTTTACTCCACCTGGTCTTGCATTTTTTGAGCTCTTATGTCCTACTATTGCTAATGCTTTTGTTCCTGCTGGATCTTTTGGTCTGCCTGGTGTGTGTGGCTCTCCTGCTGATATCATTGTTGTTACTCCACCATGTAGTGAGCTGTTCATAAATCCTATTGTGTTTTGTCTTGGTGTAAAGTCACCTAACACAGGATGTACGTGTGAATCTATAAATCCTGGTGCTACTGTTGTTCCTTTTGCATCTATTACTTTGTCACATGCAAATTCTTTTAAGAGGCTTTCGTCTCCTACTTTTTTTATCTTGCCATCTTCTACTATGATTGTATTTGCTTTTGATACAGGATTCTTTACATCTCCTGTAACTAAGATACCTATGTTTTTTATAGCTAATATTGACATAATACTGCCTCCCTTAATTAGAATCAGAGAATCTTAATTTGTTAATTATTCTCTAACAAACTTTTCTTCAAGCTTTGCAAACTCACCTAAGCCTACTAAGTCATTGAAATCTGGGAAAGTTATCATTTTATCAATAAAGTTTGCAGTTGTTTCATCAGCCTTTAAAGCATCCATAAGTTCGAACATAGCTTTTGATACAACATAAGTTGATGCAGTTGGGTATATAACTAAGCTGTAGCCTAATGCTTCTAATTCACTGTTCTTAAGAAGTGGTGTTCTTCCGCCTTCTACCATGTTTGCTAATGTAGGAACTTTTATTTCTTCGTGTACTCTTTTCATTTCTTCTTCTGTTTCTAATGACTCAACGAATATTACATCTGCACCCGCTGCTTCATAAGCCTTAGCTCTTCTTATTGCTTCATCTATTCCGTGAACTGTTCTTGCATCAGTTCTAGCGATTATAACGAAATCTTCGTCTTTTCTAGCTGCTTTAGCTGCTTCGATCTTACCAACCATTTCTTCCATGCTTACTACTTTTCTTCCTAACATGTGTCCACATCTTTTTGGAGCTACTTGGTCTTCTAATTGAATAGCAGCCACTCCTGCAGCTTCGTACTCTTCAACTGTTCTCATAACTGTTATAGCATTACCAAATCCAGTGTCTCCATCAGCGATTACTGGAACATCAACAGCACTTGCCATTTTTCTAGCTCTATCTAACATTTCAGTCATGCTTAATAAACCGATATCTGGCTTTCCTAATGCACTTGCTGCTTGACCATATCCTGTCATATATACAGCTTTAAATCCTGATTTTTCTATAACTCTAGCAGTTAAAGCGTCATGCGCTCCTGGTGCTACTAATATTTCCTTAGCGTTTAATAATTGTCTTAATACAGTTGTCTTTTTCATTGTTTTACCTCCTAGTATTGTTTAAATTCCAAATTGCTTTCTAAGAACTTGGAACGCATATTCTTCATCAATTTGTGATATAATGCCTCCAGTATACAACAAGTAGTTCTCATCTATTAGTATTTGTGGGTCATTTGGCAAAAGGGAAATTCCCTTATCTTTTAGTGCATTTTTTATAATGCTCTTACTTTCTTCAGGAGTTCTGTAGGCAAATATCCCACCTACACCTATGATTGTTCTTACATTTCTTAAGTCTCTTCCTACAGGCATTCCTGGCGATACACCTGTTATAGGATCTGCCACTGTTGAAATATAGCCTGCATGTCTTTTTAACGCAACCTCTACAGCTGTCTCTGCTAAAAATGTATCAAACATATATTCTTTGTCATCTTCTGCAATATGCATTGGATTTTCTTCCATACACTCACAATAATTAGTGAATTCTTCTAATAGCTCTTCATCTTTAATGCCTCTTTTGAATAATATGGCTTTAGGGTTAACTGTATCAAGTATACCCATAGCACTAACACGCATTCCTAAGTTTCCTTCAACAGTTCTATATGAAATCTGCTTCTCATTGCTTACTATTAAACCAATCTCTTCATCCTCAAGATTTGCAAGACCAGGTATAACCGAGTGAACATCAGTTGTAGCTCCACCTAAGTCAACAACGATTATCTCTCCTATCCCCTTATCAAGATACGTTCCCTTTGCTAATAACTCTGATGCCATAAGAACAGCTCCTGGGGTAGGTATAATCTTGTCGTTAGTTATTTCTTCCTGTAGTATACTCAAGCCTTGAGCTTTCGTAATCTGTTTAATAAATTCTCTATGAATAGACTCTCTTGCTTCATCAACTTTTAGCTGATGAATAGTTGGCATGATATTAGGAACTCGTATATGCGCTATACCACCTTCTCTTAATATTCTTGCCGCCTTACCTTGAGCGCTGATATTTCCAGCTATTACTACAATACCTTTTACCTTGCTTTCAACTATTAACCCAGCGTTCTCTATAAGTGATGATTCATCACCAAAGTCAGTTCCCCCAGCTAAAAGTATGATATCAGGGTTTATCTCCTTTAAAATCTCCACTCTATATTCAGGAGGATCTTCATTAGATACTATTTCAAGTATCTTTGACCCTGAGTTCATAGCTACTTCCTTTGCAGCCTTAGCAGTAACTCTTGCCATATATCCCATAGCCACCATTCTTAAGCCTCCAGCTGCACTACTGGAAGAAAGCACATGTTTAGCTTCTATCTTATCTTCATTTAGAAGCTCTTTTATCTTGTCACGACCTGCTTTTATTCCTTTGTACACATTATCGACTGTAGTTGGCGACTGCACAGTCGCCACTAATTCACAGTCTTTAAATAGCCTTTGCTTTGTATAGGTGCTACCTATATCTATGATCAAGTAGTCATATTTACACATGTTATTCCCTTCCTTCAACAGTGTAACAAGTTCCTTCCATGATTCTTCTTGCAGTTCTGCTTATTGCAGCTTTTTCTAACTTCCAGCCTTCAGCTTCTTTGCTTGCAGCAACATCTATTGTTATTACACCTGCTGGATGCCCTATTCTAAGAACACTGTCTTTACCTCTGTTCTTAGCGTTCATTGCCTCATTTACAATTGTTCCTTCTATTCTTGCTGCTGAACCTGTACATATAGTAGCTGTCCCTGCATAAGTCTTATGAACAACCTGCATGAACATCAATCTAGAAACAAAATCTACGTCATTTTCGCTTATTTGCTTACCTTTTGTAAAGTCAACATAGTCTTGCGCTGGAGATACGAAAGCTATCATTGGGAATGCTGGAGCTTCTTTAACGGCATTCTGCCACTCACTAACTAATCCCATCATAACTGCTGCTTTTCCTCTTATCTCTTCTAGTGTAGCTAACATTGCTTTATTTTCATCAATTTGTGCTGGAGTTTCAATTCCTGTTAATCCTAAATCTTTTGCTCTTACAAATACAACTGGGTTTGCTGCATCTACTAAAGAAGCTTCGATTTCACCATATCCTGTTACTTCGATTTTATCTATTGGGTTTCCAGTTGGAAGAAACTTTCCTGTAGCTGCTCCAGCAGTATCTGAAAAGTCAATTGTTATCTCTGAGCCTGTTCCAGGAACTCCAGCTATGCTATAGTCTCCTGTAACCTTAGCTTTACCGTTTACAACTTCAACTTTTTCAACTAATATCTTTCCTGTGTTTGTGTTGTGTACTCTAACAGTTGTGTAAGGCTCTTCAACCTTTACAAGCCCTTCATCTACTGCAAAAGGTCCAACTCCTGCAGAAATATTTCCACAGTTTCCTGAGTAATCTATTTTTGCTGCAACATATGATACTTGTCCGAATGTATAGTCTACATCAGCATCTGGTCTAGTAGATGGTCCAATAATAGCTAGCTTACTAGTTAATGGATCTGCTCCACCTAAACCATCAATCTGTCTAATGTCAGGACTTCCGAATATCTTTAATATTAATTCGTCTCTTTCTTGTTGGTCTTTTGGTAGGTTTTCTTCTTTAATAAAAATCCCTTTACTTGTTCCAGCTCTCATTATAACAACAGGTGTTTTTATCTGTTCCATATTTGACCCTCCCTTATTAAAAACAAATTATTTATTTTTTTTCTTCTCTATTTGCTCTTCAATCCATTTTACACATTCATCAAGATCTGTACCAGGTCCAAAGAATCCATCAACACCAAGGAATCCTGTTCCCTCATCATGGATTTTCTTTTCATACATAGCATGCTCTTCTTCTTTTTCAGCAATTCTTCCGCCTGCCATTAGAACTACATCATCTCTAATTCCAAGCTCTTTTAATCTATTTTCTACCCTTGGGAATAGTGTCATTCCTAATCCAAGTAGGTTACTTACTCCAACAACACTTGCTTTAGTTTCTGCTGCTACTTCAGCAACTGTTTCAGGCAAGTTCATACCTCTTAAGAATATTACTTCGTATCCTGCTTTTTGTATTGCCTCTTTAACCATGTTTATTCCTACAACGTGAGCATCTGCTCCAACAGTAGCTAATACTATCTTTTCTTTCTTAGTTATAGAATACTCTTTTGGAGCTTCTACATTTTCTTTAGTTAATGGCATATATTTCTCATCTACACCTAATGGAGTATATCCTGGAAGATATCTTCTGATACCATCTGCATCTCTATTTGTCTTAACAAATCTCTTAAGATCCCATCCTCCAGCTCTAGGAGTGTCAAGAATACCATTTTTACCTGCTTCTACTATTAAATCTATAAGCTCATGCTCATCATATTGCTTCCAGAACTCTTCATTAATTTCTTCAGGCTTTAACATAGTAGTTCTCTTTAATGCTGCTGTTAAAACTGCCATTGCTTCAGTCTTAATTTCTTCTTTTCTTTCATCTATAAATGGATCATGAATTTCAACCTTATAAGTTCCTTCAAATACATTTTGTGTAGCCCAGATAGCCTTAGCCATTGACTCACCAGTAGGTATCCCAACATTTTCAGCAGCCTTTGGTCTATAGAAGTTAGCTCCAGCTAGCTTAGCAGTAACTGCCATTCTTGCAAAGTGAGCTTGCTCTGCTATCAAGTCTGCTGGTGGATTTTGGAACGTTTCAGGTACTGCTATGATAAATTCACTCCAAATAGTTTCTCTAAATGCTTTTACTAAAGCTAAGTCAGCAAGAATATTGATACCAGCTACGTTCATTTGAATAGCACTTAATGCTCTATCTAATCCAGCTTTAACAGCTAATCCTTCAGATAATAAAATCATAGCTAAAGCCATACCATCTGTACCCATTATATTGTTGATGTGCTTATGAGTATCAAGCTGAATAAATATGCTATTTTCAGCACAGATTTGAATTGCCTTGAATCCATTTTCAACTTTTGTTCTGAAGTCATGAATTCCTCTTCCTCCAAAGTGAACGTGAACAACTGGGCCTAAGTCTGTACCATCGAATCCAGCTATTAATGCATTTAGTACGTTAAGGTGCGTAGTATCTCCAGTAGCATTTATTCTTATTGGATGCTTTGAACCTCCACCCATTTGAACAAATTCTCTTTCACCAGCTGGTGTAATTCCACCTTTTCCTCTTGATTGCTCAATTAGCTCTATACCATCAAGTGGATCTATATGTCTAGTTGCTTCTGAGTGTACGAACTGGAATAATGTAATCCCAAGCTTTTCAGCCATTTCGTACATATGTCCCGACTCCCTGAAAGTTTCTTCTGCACTATTTCTTCCAAGAATAGGGTTCTGAACAGGGTTTCCTGTTTTAACTGCTTGTCTTCCAAGCTCTGTTAATCTATATCCACTTCTAACTACTCCATTAACTTCTCTTGGATAAGCGTCAGGTAATCCTTGAACATCTCCATTTTCATCAACATATGGCATTTTAACACCAAAAGCTTTTTCATACGCCTTAATTCTTTCAATATCTTCTTTAACAATTCTCTCAGTATTTGGTCTTGCTTTAGCCATTAGATAGCACCTCTTTCCATTAGTTTCTTTCTAACTTTATTTATTAATCCACCAGCTTGAAGAGTTTCAAGTGTAGTTTCTGCTATTTTATCAAGCTTATACTGATTATGTGTTCTCAAGTTGGTTATTAAACCATTTATCAAGTCTATTTCAAATTCATCGTTATCTTGAGCTTCATTTTTTATTTCGTTTATATATTCACAAGTAACTACAGGAAGTCCTATATTTATAGAGTTTTTCCTAAAGATTCTTGCGAATGACTTAGCTATTACAATTCCTACCCCTGAACTTTTTAATGCAACTGGTGCTTGTTCCCTGCTTGACCCACAACCAAAGTTGTCATCAGCAATTATAATATCACCATCATTAACCTTCTCAGGAAAATCTGGAATTATGCTTCCTCTTAAAGTAACTTTTTTAAGCTCTTCTACCGGATATGACATAGCATATCCAGGAAGTATTTGGTCAGTATCTACATTTTCATTTAGCATAAATGCTTTTCCTTTTATCTTGTCCATTTCGCTACCCCTCCAATGGAATTACAGTACCTGGGCTTGTTATGCATCCCTTTACTGCACTTTCTGCTACAGTTCTAGGTGAAGCTAAGTATATATGAGCTTCTTTATGTCCCATTCTGCCTGGGAAATTTCTATTAGTTGAAGATATAGCTACATCTTCTTTTGCAAGCAATCCTTGGTGTGCTCCAAAGCAAGGACCACATCCAGGGTTAGTAACCATTGCTCCTGCTTCTCTAAATATCTTAGTTAAACCTTCATCTTCCATCCTGTCTAATATTCTTTTTGATGCAGGAACTATTATCATATTAACGCCATGAGCCACTTTTCTGCCCTTTAATACTTCAGCAGCTATCTTCATATCAGAATATCTTCCATTTGTACAGCTTCCTATAACTGCTTGGTTAATTTTCTGACCTTCAACCTCTTTAATAGGCTTAACATTTCCAGGTGATGACGGACATGCAGCTACTGGTACAATATCTGATGCTTTAATTACATAAGTCTCAGTCACAGCACCTATTTCTTCGTCGCCTTGATCTATATATCCTATCATAGCACCCATCTCTATCATCATGTTTGAAATAGTCATTTTTTCATCATTATCTAACCCAAGAATAGTACTACCACTGAATATTACTGCTTTATCAGTAAATCCATTAGTTCCAAACTTTCCTATTACGTGTAATATTATATCTTTAGCATAAACTCCAGGATTTAATTGTCCTTCAACATTTATTAGATAAGTTTCAGGAACTTCTAAGTCAAGCTCTCCTAACGCCATAACAGCTGCGAGCTCTGTAGACCCTACTGGTATAGCCACTGCACCATATGCACCTGCAGTACAAGTATGAGAGTCTGCTCCTACTATTATATCGCCTTTTTGATATAGATTTTCTTCATGAATTACCTGATGGATAACACCTTCAGATCTTCCATAAACTATCGAACCAAATCTATCACAGAAATCATGTACAGTTCTATGTTGAATTCTTGAATCTACAGAAGCACAAGGGATATTATGATCCATAACAAACGCTACTTTTTCTTTACTGAAAACCTGTTTTACTCCTATTTTTTCAAATTGCTCTATTGCTAAAGGTCCAGTTACGTCATGAGCTATTACTAAATCAACCTTTACACTTAGCTCTTCTCCTACCTGTACCACTTCTTTATTAGCTTTTTTAGCAATTATTCTTTCAATAATATTCACTCACGTCACCTTCTTTCTATGCTTCGACTAATACAATACCTAATTTATTAGCTATATCAACAGCTTCTTGTCTAGAAGGAGTAGCATCTCTAAGCACTAATCTTCCGCCACCTCTATTTAAAGCGTCTACCATGTATGTTCCTTGGTCAGTCTCTATTGTAACTCTTTGAACTTGGTACTCTTCATCTTTAACTATTTCAACTTCTATTCCTTCTTTTTCTACAAGATCTATTACTTCCTTATACATTTTACCGTCAGCTGTAGATGAACCACATACTGCTCCCATTAGTACTCCAGGAACATTTATTCCTCTACGAGCAAATAATTCTGGGTAAAGCTCTATTTTAACTTTTTTAATTTTCCCTTTTGCTAAGAAGTGAGCTATTCTTCCTGTATTTGTTGGAGAACCAACAGCCTGGCTGCTTCCTCCTACAACTGCCTCTCCTAATGTATTAGTAATTGGTCTAGCCCCTTCAGCTAATTTCTTAGCTACTTCCTTAGCTTTAACAAGTGTTTGTTCAATTTTAGCTTTTTCCTCATCTTTAATTGATTGAGGTATAAGTCTTTCAACTGGCTCTTTTGTTTTAAAGAATGGCTGCATAAATTCTACTACAGTAGGAACAATAGCCTTTCCTGATATAGGATGAACTTCAGTAGCCATAGCTAACATTACGTCAATAGGTACATTTACTTCCATATCAGTTTTTGCTGCTAGTCCTGCTGCTAATGTTCCCATAAGTATAGCTCCACCTATGTGAGTTGCACATAATGCAGGAACCATAACTCTCGGAGTACAAGGAACACCTATAGTAGGAGAAATCGCTATTACCATTGCTCGTTCTGTAGCTCTTGCACTTCCACCATATAGTTCTACTGTTGCAGCAGCTACTGCAGCTGAACCAGCACCGAAGCCTTCCATGTTACATCCAGTTGTTGTTTTACCAACTCTGAACATTGATCCTACTTTTAGTAATATTGCTGCTATTTCCGCTACTCTTTCTCTTTCATACCCTGTGTCATACATAGCTTTTATAAACCCTGTATAAGGACATGAATCGCCAGTACCAGCACATGGATTTAATCCTATACCATGATTTCCTACTTGAGCTGCAATAGTGTTCACCAAAGCTTTATCAACAAATTCATCTTTAAATAATCTAAAGCCTTCCATATTGTTTAGTTGTGCTCCAGTTGTTCCAAGTAACAAGCTGCTTCCAGTAGTTAAACCTATTTCAACAGCATGTAGGTTATGCTCAAACTCTTTTAAAACTTCTTCTAATATTTCTTCTCTATTTTTACCTGTTTGTACTTCTGCTTCAGCAAGTACTACATCAACAAATCTTACACCTTTTTTATCTGCAATCTCTATTATATCCCCGAGAGTTAAAGGCATTTTTTCTTCAATCATAGTTTTAATATCCATAATTAAGCTTGCTCCTCTCTTACTTCGATATTTCCCCATTCTTCATATAGTTTTAATACCGCTGATATATCTTCAGTACCTAATCCTTTTGCTCTTGCAATTTCATACATTTGTTGAGCTAAATTTCCCATTACCAACGGCATTTTCATGTCTTTAGCTGTATCAACAGCAAGTTGTAAATCCTTATATTGTAAATCTATCATAAAACCAGGTTCAAAATTACCTTTAGCTATAAAGTTTGAATATTTCGCAGTTAAAGCATAAGAACCACCTGAGCTTTGGCTTATAATATCATATAAAACCTCTGGCTTAAGTCCAGCTTTTACTCCTAGTGCTAATGCTTCTGATACAGCTACCATATTAGCTCCTAGTAGTAAGTTATTTACAAGCTTTACAGTATCCCCAGCACCAACATCACCAACATGGTTTACTTTTTTACCAACACAATTTAAAACAGGAAGAACTTTTTCAAATGTTTCTGTTTTTCCTCCTACCATGATAGTTAATGTACCTTTCTCAGCTCCTGAAGCTCCACCACTTACAGGTGCGTCCATTACTTCCACACCTTTTTCGCTTGCTTTTCTAGCTATATTTTGTATAGACTTCGGAGTGATGCTGCTTAAGTCAACTACTATCGCACCTTCTTTTGCTCCTTCTAACACTCCGTTCTTTCCAAGAATAACAGCCTCAACTATTGCCGAGTTTGGAAGAGATGTAAAAATAACATCTTTTCCTTCTGATACTTCTGCAGGTGTATTAGCTTCTTTTGCTCCAGCATCTACAAGCTCTTTTACTGCATCCTTATTTAAGTCAGATACTGTAAGCTCATATCCACCTTTAAGCACATTCATAGCCATTCTTTTCCCCATAACTCCTAAGCCTATAAAACCAATTCTCATACCATACCCTCCTAAAGTTTATAATTAATTTCAAAAATAATCATTCATATGCTTCTATCATATAGCAATAACCATGCCAACTATATTGTTAATAAATAAGCTAATTTTCGTCAATGTATTTATATAATCATTTCATATTTGAAATGCTAATTTGCTATTTCGTGAGTTGATTGTGATTTACTGTTTTTTACGAATTTCAAACTTGAAATGACATTTCAAATTTGAAACGGTATTTCGGCGTGCGTTTCATTACATTTTGTTAACAATTATATAATTTATCTAATCCATATTTTCTTAATAAGTCTATTTGATGTTAAGTTTCTAATTACATCAAATAGAAGTGTACATGGTACACTTCTATTTGAATTAAATTATGTGGTTATGTTATTTGTCTAGCTTTTAGAATCTTAAAACCTACTTAATAACTAAATGATTATAAGTTAATTTTTAGGTCGCCTTCTTTAATCCAGTTTTTCTTTCTCATAAAGTTAGCTATTAATGGAGTAAGAACTGCAGGGATAGCAATGTGTAATAATAATATACCTATATACATTGATGCTCCACCTTTTCCTGCAGCTTCCATAGAAGTTATTGTACTAAGCTGTCCAACTAGACCACTAGTTCCCATACCTGCTCCTATTGGAAGGTTTTCCATTTTAAATATTAATGTTGATAAAGGTCCTGTTATAGCTCCTACTAATATTGGTGGAATCCAAACTTTCCAGTTTCTCACAATGTTAGGCACTTGAAGCATTGATGTTCCTAATCCTTGAGCAACAAGTCCACCCCAACCATTTTCTTTAAAGCTCATTACAGCAAATCCAACCATTTGAGCTGAACATCCTGCAGTAGCTGCGCCAGCTGCTAGTCCCCCAAGACCAAGCATCATACAAATTGCAGCACTACTGATAGGAAGAGTTAACGCTATACCCATTATAACTGATACTAAAATACCCATGAAGAATGGTTGTAATCCTGTAGCATACATTATTAACTTACCTAATCCAGTCATAAATGCAGCAACACCAGGTCCAACAAATGTTCCAACAAGAACACCAGAAATAATAGTAACTGCTGGTGTAACAAGAATATCAACTTTTGTTTCTTTTGAAACCATTTTACCAAGCTCAGCACCAATTACTGCTGCTAAGAATGCTCCAACTGGTCCACCTAATGCGTTTCCAGCTGCTCCAGTAATAACAGAAGAGAATAATACTAATGGTGGAGCCTGTAGACCATAAGCTACGGCAACCCCTATGGCCGCACCAGTCATATCTTTTGCTATAGGCCAAATAGTTTCGCTTAAAAATGGGATTCCTAATTTACCACCTATAGTGTTCATGATAGTACCAATTAATAAAGACGAGAAAAGACCTAGTGCCATGAAGCTTAGGGCATCAACCAAATACCTTTGAACAGAAATTTCAATGTTCTTTCTTTTCAAGAAGCTCTGTTTTTTTACTTCATTTGCCGTGTTTTCGTTTTTACTCATTTTACAACCCCCGTTTCAATTAATTTTTTATTTTTTCTTTAATGCCTCTATTATATTTTCAGGTGTTACAGGAACTTCAGTAAACCTAACTCCAATAGCATCATAAATAGCATTTAATATTGCTGGTATTACTGGTATTAAAGCAGGCTCTCCTAATCCCTTAGCACCATAAGGCCCTGTTAATGCTGGGTCTTCTACAAGTATTGAATGAATTTCTGGCATATCCATCGCTGTATATACTAGATATTTAGAAAATCCAGGATTTTTAATAACTCCATTTTCTACTTCAAGCTTTTCTAATAGTGCAAGTCCTATTCCCATAGCACAACCGCCTTCAATTTGTCCTTCAGCCATTTTTTTGTTTATAGTCTGACCAACGTCATGGGCAGCAACTACATTTAACACTTGTACTTCTCCTGTATCTGTATCAACTTCTACTTCTGCAATGTTAGTTGCGTATGCATAACAAGCATATGGGATACCTTGCATATCAACAGGATCTAACAAAGTTGTCTCAGGGTTGAAAGAACCACTTCCTAATGCAATTTTACCTCTTTTTTTCATTTCACCCATAAGAACTGAAAAATCCATTTGCTTTGATTCATCATTTTTAACAAATACTTTTCTATTTTTTATATCAACTTGTTCTGCCTCTACGCCTAGAACATCTGCAGCTACTTCTAATAAAATATTCTTTGCCATCTTAGCAGCTTCAACACATGCATTTCCTGAGATATATGTTTGTCTACTTGCAGATGTAGCTCCACCTTCTGGCGTAACTCCTGTGTCGGCAGCAGTAACATTTACATCTTCATAGTTAACTCCTAATGTTTCAGCTACAATTTGTGCCATTACTGTTGAAGAACCTTGACCTATATCAGCACACCCAACTAATGCTGTTACAGATCCATCTCCATGTACCTCTACAAAGGCTGCAGCAGGATTTGGTAATCCTGTGTTACCTATTCCATACCACATACAGCCTACTCCAGTTCCTCTTTTTTTCATCCTACTTCACCTCTCCTTCGCCTGTTATTACTTCTTTAGCTTTTTCTACTGCTTTTTCAATTGTTTCAACTATACCCACACCATCAGTTAATAACTGTCCTGTAGGTGTGTAAGAACCAACTTTTAATGCATTTTTTAATCTCAGTTCAATTGGATCCATACCTAACTTTTTAGCAAGTAAGTCCATTTGTCCTTCATGAGCTATAGATGCCTGAGGTACACCAAATCCTCTGAACGCTCCTGCCATTGGATTGTTAGTGTATGCAAAAGTAGCAGTCATTTTCACATTTGGTACTTCATAAGGACCAGTTAAATGAGTCATAGCTCTTGCTATAACAGCAGGACCGTATGATGCATATGCTCCTGTGTCTCCAGTAATATGGGCCTCTAGAGCAAGTATTTTTCCGTCTTTTGTTGCTCCACTTTTAAGTTTCATAGTCATTGGGTGTCTCTTTGAAGAAACCATCATTGATTCTTCTCTGTCTCTAACAAATTTAACAGGTCTTCCAGTATAATATGCTAAAAGTGATGCATGACATTGTACAGATATATCAAGTTTTCCTCCAAAACCGCCACCTGTTACAGCTTGGATACTTCTAACCCTGCTTTGTGGGAATTTAAGCATTCTTGCAACTTCACCTCTATCGAAATGAGGATTTTGAGTTGAACTCCAGAATGTTACGATACCATTTTCATATTTAGCAATACCAGCTTCAGGCTCGATGAACATATGAGCAAAATAATTTGTTTTATATGTCTCCTCAACTATTACGTCACACTTTTCAAACGCTGAATCCACATCTCCTCTTACAAGGTTTTTTGTTTGAAGAACATTTGTGTTTCCGTGGATTTTATGAGAATCTTCTTTAAAAGCATCTTCTATAGTAAATATAGGCTCTAATTCTTCATATTCTACTTCTATTAGCTCTAATGCAGCTTCTGCAATTTCTTTAGTTTCAGCAGCAACTATTGCTAATGCATCACCTATTCTTCTGATTTCGTCATCAACTAGTATAGGTTCGTCTTTAAAAATAATACCTACTCTATTATCGCCAGGAATGTCTTTGTACGTTAATACAGCTGCAACTCCTGGTAACGCTTTTGCTTTACTAGTATCAATATTTTTTAAAATAGCAGAAGCTACTTTACTCCTTTTTACTGCTCCATAAAGCATATTTTCTAATTCCATATCAGCTGCAAATAAAGCTGTACCTAGTACTTTGCTTAACGAGTCTTTTTTTCCGACACTTTTACCAATTATGTTTAACTTATCCATACAACATCCTCCTTTCAATTACTTATCTCTAGCTATTTCAACAGCTTCAATTATTTTTTTGTATCCAGTACATCTGCATATATTTCCAGACATTGCTTTTTTGATTTCTTCTTTAGCTGGATTAGGATTCTTCATCAGTAAAGCCTTAGCTGAAAGAATCATTCCTGGTGTACAGAATCCACACTGTACAGCACCAGCATCAATAAATGATTGTTGAAGCTTGTCTAACTCTCCATTCTTCGATAATCCTTCTAATGTAATTACAGAACATCCATCAACCTGTGGCGCTAATACTATGCAAGAGGTTACTGCTTTTCCGTCCACAATAACAGTACATGCTCCACATTCACCCTCTGAACATCCTTCTTTAACACTTGTAAGTTTGAAATCTTCTCTAAGCATATCTAATAATCTTTTATTTGGATCTATCTCAATAGTTACATCTTCATTGTTAAGGTTTAACGATATTTTTACTTTTTCCAAGTTATAATCCTCCTCTATATATACTTATACTCTTAGTGTTAATTTAAGTCTGCTAAAATATTAGCAAACATTTCTCTAGCAATACCCTTCATGCTCTCTCTCTTGTATAGCGCTAAGTTTTTGAAAGGTGAATTAGTAACACTTACATCAGTAATTTCAGATATTTTTTCTATACATTCTTCTATATTTTGCTCATTTAATTCTTTGCCTATTAATAATTCTTCCACTTCTCTAACTCTTACTGGATATCTAGATATAGCACCTAATGATATTTGAGCTTTTGTGCATTTATTGTCAGCATCTTTCTCAATCATTGCACCAATGCTTATTACAACTATTGCTAACGCTTTTCTTTTTCCTAACTTTCTAAAGCTAGTTGCAGCATTTTCACTTGGTACATCAAAGAATATTTCTGCTAAAACCTCATCTTTTTTAATTTGACTATTTCCTTCTCCCTTGTAGAAGTCTTCAAGCTTCATTGTTCTATCGCCTTTAGCACTTTTCAATACTACAGATGCGTCAAGAGCCATAAGTGCAGCTATAGAATCTCCAGCAGCAGAAGCATTAACGATATTTCCTCCAATAGTTCCTAAATTTCTTATTTGTGTAGAACCAACTTCGCCACAAGCTATAGCTAGAGCCTTAGCTTTTTTTACTAACAACTCACATTTTTCTAATTCACTAAAAGTTGTCATTGGACCAATTTTAATAAGACCATTTTCTTCTTTTACGTACTTTAGTTCATCAACTTTACTTAGATTGATTACCGTCTCAGGACGTATAACCTTTTTGTTGATTTGAACAATCAAGTCAGTTCCTCCAGCAATTACATGAGTGTTACAAGTAGCATTTTCTAATAGCTTAACAGTCTGCTCCACTGTAGTTGGAGCATAATAATTAAATTGTTTCATTTTATCCCTCCTGTATAGTCAGCATATTATAATGAGCATAAAGCTTATTAGCTTTATAAATCCAACAGGATTTATATTAACAAAATACCCACATTAATACAATATCAAACGCGATAATTGTCGAATTATAGTGTTCTTATGGAAAACGTTAACAATTCTGACTCCTGTTGATAACTTTTTCACATTTTATTAAAGCAATAAGTATGCCAATTTTAAAATTAGTACTAAAGTCATTAATAAAAGCTTATTCATCAAAATAATAAGAATCTTTAAATGGAAAAAACGCTCCATAGCTATTTCAGTTTTGAAATATTATAAGAGCGTTTTTTGTATACATTGAATTTACTTAAGTGTAAAGCGTTTCAAGAATGCAATGCAGCGTTTCATTATTGAAACACCATTCTACTCTATATCCCTTGAATCATTTTTTTACATTAATAAAGCGAAACTGATTGTTAGATATGTGATTGCAAAGCATTTCAGTTCTGCAACATAGTTTTTCGTCATTGAAACGTTTATTCTTCTATACCGTATTGTTTTATCTTCCTCCATAATGATGTAGTGCTAATCTTTAAATATTCTGAAGTTTTTGTTTTAATTCCGTTATTTATTTTTAATGCCTTCTCAATTATTTCCTTCTCATAGTCTTTTAACATATCATCAAGACCATTCTCATTTACTTCTTGAGAGCTATACCCTTCCTTGAGCTTTCTAGGAAGGTGTTCAACTTTTATTATTTTGTCATTTCCTATGACATTAAATGTTTTCTCTATACAGTTTATAAGCTCTCTAACATTGCCTGGCCAGTTATAGCTGACTATTATACTCATGGCCTCTTCATCTATTCCTTCAACGAATTTTCCAAATATCATGTTCATATTTTTAATAGTGTCGTTCACCATCAAAGGTATATCCTCTTTGATATATCTCAGTGGGGGCAAATGAACATCAAGAACATTTAGCCTATAATATAGATCTTGCCTAAATTTACCTTCTTTTACTAAAGCCTCCAAGTCTTTATTTGATGCAGATATAACACGAATATCTAATTTGACGGTTTTGCTACTTCCAATCCTTGTAACTTCCCTTTCCTGTAAAACCCTCAATATTTTTGACTGAAGATCAAGATGCATTTCACTGATTTCGTCCAGAAATAAAGTTCCTCCATTAGCTTGCTCGAAAACTCCTGGAGCTCCTCCTTTTTTGGCACCAGTAAAAGCACCTTCTTCGTATCCAAAAAAATTACTTTCCATAAGATTTTGAGGAATAGCTGCACAGTTTATGGCAACAAATGGCTTACTAAACCTGTCACTTGCATTGTGTATAGATTGAGAAAAAACTTCTTTACCAGTTCCAGTTTCACCGAAAATCAATACATTAGAACTGGATTGAGCTGCTATTTTACAAACTTCTTTTGCTCTTTTTATTTCATTGCTGTTTCCTATAATATCGGAAAAATTGTATTTAGCATTCTGATATTTTTTCACTTCATTTAATAAATTTTGATTCTTGAGAACGTGGTCTTCGTTATTAAATCCAAATCCAAAATTAACTCCCATAGGTATCCTAACAGCACTTGCTCCACTTATATAGTTTGATTCACCAATTATTGGTTTTTGCTTTTTCATGGCTTCATTAGCATCTTTACTTATTGTACCTAAAAACTTTGTATTCACTTCTCCATTTGAATTGACTGACGCGAGTCTTTTCCCTTCCCCATCAAAAACAACAGCTTCTCCACCAGCTACTCTTGCAATAAAAGGAAGAGCATCAATAAGAGATTTCTTTAGTGAATTACTATATCTTACACGTTCAACGTTACTACAACACAATACATAATCACCTATAGGGATACACCATGTTTCAGCACCAATCTCCAGCTGAGACATTCCATATACAGTCTGTTGCTCATCTGCCGTCTGTTTTGCCAAATCATAACAAACACCCTTTAGTTCTTCTATTTCTCGTCCAGATGAATCTACAGTCTTTATCCTTTCTCCGTTCTTATCAGTAAGCGCTGCATATCCAGACGTAACTCTTGCAACAGTAGGAAGTGCATCTAGAAGTATCGTTAATATTTTATCCATAATGTGGAAATAGAACCTCCTCGTTGTTTATTTGCTTTCAGTTTTTTGTCGAATAATATATTTTTTAAGTTGTATACATTATATCAGATTATTAATTTTTTTTAAACAAAAGAGGTTTTAAACATAAAAAAGAACCCTGAAATTTTTTCAGAGTTCTTTTTATATCAAACTATTTTATATTCTAGTACCATCCTCTAGCTTTCATAGCATCTGCAACTCTCTTAATAGACATTACATAAGCAGCAGTTCTCATGTCAACATTGTATTGATCTTTAATAGCATTGATATCATTGAAAGCTTTTACCATTAAGTATTCTTGTTTTTCTTGTACTTCTTCAAATGACCAGTAGTAGTTTTGTAAGTTTTGTACCCATTCAAAGTAAGAAACTGTAACTCCGCCTGAGTTAACTAAAATATCAGGAACTACTAATATTCCTTTTTCATTAAGAGCCTTGTCAGCTTCAGGAGTAGTAGGTCCATTTGCACCTTCACATACGACCTTAGCTTTTATCATATTAACGTTATTGCTTGTGATAGAGTTTTCTAGTGCACATGGTGCAAATATATCACATTCAATTCCGAAAACTTCGTCTCTATTTAATTCTTTAGTTCCGTGTCCAAAACCAGTTATGAATCTATTTTTACTTTTAGCTGAGTATTCCATCAACGCTTTAACATCTATTCCGTTTTCATCAACTAAGCAGCATGAATAGTCTGATATAGCAACAACTTTAGCTCCCATTTCATGTGCATAGTACGCAGCAAAGCTACCAACGTTACCAAATCCTTGAACTACAACTTTTGAACCTTTTAAATCCATTCCAAGATATTTAGCAGATTCTCTCATCATAAGAGCTACACCATAACCAGTAGCTTCATTTCTTGCTAATGAACCGCCAAATGCAACAGGTTTTCCTGTAATAATTGCAGGGACATTTTCGCCTCTCATCTTAGAGTATTCGTCAACCATCCATGACATGATTTGTGGATTAGTGTTTACATCTGGTGCTGGTATATCTTTCTTTTCACCTATTACTGGTG
Organism: Brassicibacter mesophilus; assembly: GCF_050433385.1. Classification (NCBI taxonomy): domain Bacteria; kingdom Bacillati; phylum Bacillota; class Tissierellia; order Tissierellales; family Thermohalobacteraceae; genus Brassicibacter; species Brassicibacter mesophilus. The sequence continues at coordinate 78,746 of NZ_JBNPXI010000019.1, read as the reverse complement.
CTATAGCTTTTATATATTCTCTAGATAATCTTTCTAGTTCTCCTTCAGATAATTCAGATGGATCAACAGTTATTCCACCTTTTCCTCCACCATATGGGATACCAACAACGCCACACTTAAATGTCATCCATGTAGACAATGCCTTTACTTCGTCAAAATTAACTCCTGGATGGAATCTTACTCCACCTTTTGCTGGACCAACTGCATCACTATGTTGAGCTCTGTATCCAGTAAACACTCTAATGCTTCCGTCATCCATTTTTACAGGCATAGATACTTCTAAAGCCCTTAAAGGTTGTTTTAATAGTTCAAATACAGCTTCATCTGCACCAAGTACATCACAAGCTGATTTGATTTGTTGCTGAACAATTTCAAAAGGATTTAACGTTTTTTCTGCCATTTAATAGGCCCCCCTTAAAACTAAATTTATTTTAGTTTGTAGTTCATCAATTTCCTTATTAGTTCAAACATAATAATCCAGAGCATTATGTATCAAGCATTGTATCTAAGGAAATTAACGAGCTATTAATGCCAATTCTGCAAAGCTGTAATCCTGAACAAATAAAACGTTTTCATAAAAGCTTAGAATTTCCCTTAAGCTACTCACACTGCAATTATAGCATATAAGATTTATCATGTAAACATTATCAAAGGACAACATTTGTTACGTTTTTGACATATTATAGGATAAAATATGGACTATTAATAAAAAAATACTTACCTATAAGCCTCTTTTTAATTAATAGTCTAACTCATATAATAGTTCCTACACTAAAGCTTTATCATTTTTTTAACATTTACATCAACAGAAATAATATTTAAGGATGTCATATAATCTATTTCTTGAATTACTTGATATTGTAGATTCTTTATCATAGAGACAATTGGAATTCCATGTATGACTTCTATATCTATATTTATCATTATTCCTTGCTCAACTGTTTTTAAAGATATTGCAAGCAGTCTAGATAATCCAAACACATTTCTGGCTGAATAGTTTATTAAGTCCTTAATAACCTTATCGGATATGGTATATTTGCCCAAATAGCTAAATGTAGGCCTAACTACAGTTTTTTCATAGGACTGATCTCTTATATCTTCTTTTTTCTTCCAAATTTTAAGAGAATCAATAAAGTATCCTGAAAAATCTTTCTTTACTTCAAATGTGGGTACTGGTATTATATGCTTTCCTTCTTTTCTTCTTTGTCTTTGAGCAATTTTTATTTCTTCTTCTGATGAAATCTCTTCTATATATATTCTCTTTTCAATATCAGGCAGCTTCAAGGTTTTCGTTATTTTATCGATCATTCTATCTGATGTGCCTAGTATCAGAATTACATCAGGCATCATTATATCTATTGCTTTTATTACTTCAGTTCTATGCTCTGCATCCATAAATATAGCTCTTTTTATAGCACTAATTACTGAACCTTCCCTCTTTGCTGACTTTCCTGCTATAATTTTATTACCTTTTATAAAAAGACCATCATCAATGATGTACTCAATATCCATCTCTTTAGCTATCATTATAGCTTTATAGCTCTTCCCACTTCCACTTGATCCAATTAAAGCAATAGTCTTCATTAGTACTCCTCCAATATTGTTGAGTATATCACCATTCTAGCATATTATACATATATAAAAAAGTAATATACGTGAAGTGCACCCCAAAAGTTAAATTTATTGTCTAGCTTTTGAGGTGCACTTTAATGTCGCTTTTTTATAGTACATAAAGAACTCTTAAACTTTCTCTATGTACACTTTGTAAAAATGATTTTATTCTCACACATAATAAGGTTTTTATATCTTGAATTTGTTGATTTCGTCATTGAGCTTTAGTGATAATTCGTTGAGTTTATCTGCTGCTCTTGCAACCTCTTCAACAGCCATAGATTGTTGCTGCATTGATGCCGTTACTTCCTCAGAAGCAGCTGCAGTCTCCTCAGAAACTGAAGATATTCCCTCTATTGACTCTACAATGGAATCCTTGTCCCTGTTCATTTCAATAACATAATTAGCAATCAGCTCTATTTTTTCAGTTATTTTTTCTATAGCATTAGAGATCAAGTCAAATGAATTATTAACTTCTTCAACTGCAACAGTCTGTTCGTCAGCTCTTTTCTTAACGTCTTGCATTATACTAACTGTATTTTCACTTTCTTGTTGGATGTTTACAATTATCTCTTTTATCTGGTCAGAAGAAAGTCTAGAATCATATGCAAGTTTTCTTATCTCATCTGCAACTACCGCAAAGCCTTTTCCATGTTCACCTGCCCTAGCGGCTTCTATTGAAGCATTTAAAGCTAATAGATTGGTCTGTTCTGCAATAGAGTCAATAGTTTGTAGTATATCCCCTATATGCTTTATGTTTCCATCTAAGCTCATTATAGCTTCTTCAATGGTAATTGTCCCTTCATTATTCATCTTTGATTTTAATTTAAGCTCTTCAACAACCTTTAAGCTTGTGTTACTTGTTTCAAGTACATCTTTTGCTGACATATGCATATCATCAGAATCACTTGTAAGACGGATAAATTTTTCAGACAGATTAGATACAAGAGTTGCTCCTCTTTCAGAATCAGATGCCTGCTCAGAAGCTCCTTTTGCTATCTCTTCAACTGTTCTAGCAACTTCTTCAGCAGAAGCACTAGTTTCTTCTGATGTAGCAGCTAAATTTTGTGCTGATGCAGTAACTTCAACTGAAACCTGTTGTATACTTTTTATTAACTTAGCTAAGTTGTCAGCCATAACATTAAAGCTTTCAGCTAACATTCCAATTTCATCACCAGAACTTACCTTCGTCATAATAGTAAGATCACCATTTTTGATTTTCTCCACATTTCCTGATAACAGCTTTATTGGTTTAGTAATTGTTCTAGAAAAAATGTATGAAATAAGAACAGCAATTATCAATAATACTGCCCCAATAGCTAATATCATTCTAAGAATAGTTGACGTTTTCTCTGCTAACTCACTAAGATATATACTTGAAACTATCTTCCAGTCTAGTCTTTCCAGATCATTTATAACAGCTAATTTCTTCTTTATTTTACCATCTTCGTTAAAATCATATTCTATATACTTTACATCTTCAGATCTGATTGCATCATCAATTTCTTTTACAGAAGAAGGCTTGCCTACTAGTTCTTCATTTTTATGAATTAATATAAGTCCATCCTTGCCATACACGATAGGATATCCATCTTTACCAATCTTTATATTTGTTATTTTGCTTGATAATGTATCTAAAGATACGTCTATCCCAATAACTCCAACGAATTCGTTCTCATTACTTTTATTATATACAGGAATAGTTGCGGAAATGACCATTTTTTTTGTTGCCTTATCAACATATGGTTGCGTCCATATCAACCCCTTCTTTGCAACAGCTTCGTTATACCATTCCGCTTTAGTAGGATCATAATCTGATGAAAGCTGTGCTTGCGGATATATGTACATCGTCTTATCTTTAGCTCCAAGATATATGTTAGTTACATCTTGGTAATTTTCCTTATAGTTCTTAAAAGATTTAAGCATCCATTCACTAGAATCGGCATTTGATAAAATCGACTGTACATTTGAATCAGTTGACATAACTTCTAAACTTTGTTCTAGTCCATCAAGATAACTATTGATAGATCTATTAATCTCATCGCTTAAAGAAGTAGTAGATGCTCTGAATTGATCCTTCATTATATTAGTCGATATTAAATATGAGCCAATACCTAATACTAAAATTGGAACTGCAATAAGAATGACAAACATACTAATAAGCTTTGTACTAATACCAATTTTGATTTTTTTATTTTTTTTCATAAACTCCCTCCTTTTTTTGTAATTTGCTGCATAATTATGCCAATTCGACATTTTGCTACATTTTTCTTACATCTTATACTTCATTATTTTATCATGATAGTGAATATAAATACTATAACATTCTGTATATACATTGATACATCAGTGTTTTTTGTAAAAACTCTACATAGTTATAATATTTAGAATATTCTTTTTATATTTATACCACGATTTTTGTCGATAAAACAAATATTAAAAAAGAAAATGGCAGTTTTGGTTTATGTTTCAAAACTGCCATTCACGTCAAATTTTAGCGTATAAAAATCATCTGCCAAAGCTATAGCTTTTCTATTTCTCATAGTACGTGCATAATATATTAACTTAAAATCATTGTGCCGTTTCTTTATTCAATCTCCATAGTGCCAAAGTAAAACTACAGGCGGACATTAAAACAAGCAGAAAAATAACAGGTAAAATAAATTTAAAGGAAATAAAATCATCTAGTATCAAACTTCGTAATGCGTTGATGATAAGGGTAAACGGGTTAAGGTTTACCACTATTCTTAGTACACCAGATACATTTTCCACAGGAAATAATGCAGTGCTTAAAAAGAAAATGGGTAGTACAATTAAGTTCATAACTGTTTCATAAATCATTTCATTTGGTAGCAGCAAGCTGATAGTATAAGCCAGTCCTGACATGAAAAAAGCTGTTAAGAAAATCAATACTGTCATAAGTAAGATACCAGCGACACCCATGGTAAACTTTACCCCGAACAACAGACTTAAAACACATAGAATTATCACCTCAAGAAAAGTACACATAACGGCTTCTAGCATTTGTCCCAACACGATAGAACTTCTTCTAACCGGAGCTATAAACACTCTGTAAAAACTACCGCTTGATTTCATTAGAAAATTAATCATACCACCACTGCTGCAAGCAGCCATTGTGACAAGAATAATAATGCCCGGCAAAATATAAGCGGTATAGTTATCAATTCCTATATTTTTCATTGTTCCATTTGCAATTGTACTATATAGCACAAGCCAAATTATAGGCTGTGAAATAGTAATAATGATTGATATAGGGTTTTGAAAACGCCACTTCATGTTTCGCCAAAGCATATTAAAGACACTCATGACAACACCCCTTTTCCACTTGTTTCTACAAGATTTAAAAATATATCATCCAGACTTGGCTGTGCAATTTCGATGCCCCTGAACGGTGTATTTTGCTCTAACAACCAGCTATTGACAGCTCGAAATTCTTTTTGACTATCTTCTATTGCCACTATAATACAGTTATCCTGTACGGTAACTGATTTTAATGATATGGCATTTTGCAAGAGATCGGCACAGATTTTTGCTTGTTCTACTCTATCAAAGCAGATACGAAGAACATCTTGATGCATATACTTTCGCAGATCATGAGGAGACGCCTGAACGACCTCATGTCCATCCTTCATAATGCAGATTGTATTTGAAAGTTGATCAGCCTCCTCTAAATAATGAGTGGTCAGAAAAATGGTTGTTCCAAAATTATCGCGAATCTTCTTCATCATATCCCACATATCCATTCTTGACTGAATATCCATACCAACGGTTGGTTCGTCCAAAAACAAAATTTTCGGCCGAGACATCATGTTCATAGCAATATCCACCCTTCGCTTTACACCACCAGAATAAGAGGAAACCGGATATTTCACATAATGTTTCAATTCAAAACAACGAATCAAATCTTTCATTCTCTTTTTAGCTGTGTCGGAACTCATTTTATAGAGCCTTGACTGAAACATCATATTTTCTTCCATTGACAGGTGAGTATCAATAGAAGTACGTTGAGCGACACAGGCAATCTGTTCACGAATATAGGTGCAGTCTTTTTCTATATCCTTTTCTAGGACTTTTATTGTACCGGAAGTTTTAACAAGATAGGTTGTCAAAATATTAATAAGTGAGGATTTACCCGCACCATTTTGCCCAAGAAGAGAAAAAATCTCCCCATTCTCTACCTGTAAACTCAAGCTATCTAAAGCCCGTACGCCATCTTTATACTGCTTTACCAGATTTTCAACCTTAATTGCCATCATACTATTCCACCTCTTTTATAGGGAACAGGATCTCAGTAACATACTTGCTGGGGTTGCCTTTCAAAATCATCCCCGGCCCTTTGATAAACACCTCTCTGAATGGGAGCCGCAGCAACAAGTTATTCTTCTGTGCATATTGGTCGATAGCTGCATATGCGTTCTGCATCGTTTCATAAGGACCTACATGAGTAGCACATACCACTTTAATACGAGGCATTTCTTTTACCTCAACACCGCTTGCTGTAGGAGTTTCGGCAGTAGGAACACATAACTCCAATTCACCAACTTTCGTTTCAGAGTTCATAACATAGTAACAGATAAAAGGAGCACCGTTTGCCTTGCCGCCAATGGACTTGAACACATTTGGGAAAACCTTGTTTGCTTCCGTAACAATGCCCTTATAACGCATATAGGCTACACGAACAGGTTCAATATCTCTGATTTCAATATTGTAATTCATTTTATTCCCTCCAAATCTATTCTTTTTCTATAGCAATCCAAATTTCAGAATGCCCACCTTTTGGTTTCTCATCGCTGACAGGATAGACTTCAATATCTGGAATCTCTGCATACTTATAACCCGAAAACGGAAGCCATTCCGTCAGAAAACGTTTATACATGCTTTGAATGGACTCAGGATAGCGTCCATCACATTCTAAAACAACCCAAGTAGCAGCTGGAATTTCATATTCTACCATGCCCTCTGGTACAGGCTTATCCGTAACCACTGCAATACAGTAGAAAATATATTGTGGATTCGAATAAATACTAACACCCAAAAGGGTTTTGTGACTTTGCTCTGACAGACTGCAAATTTCTGAAAGTTGATTACCTTTCCACATTTCCTCCCAAAATCTTGGAACTATTTTTAAATTTTTCTCCATTTCTTCCTGCAGAGTAACTCTGACGCCCACAATCCGAAATGCTTCTTTTGTTTCAATTCGATACCGCATACTTTCGCCTCCCGTAACAGTAACCTTAAAACTGATTGGCGGATAAGCCTCTAATAGAACACCTTGAGCTCGTGCAGCAGCTGGAGAAATGCCATGAACATTTTGGAACGCACGATTAAACGCAGTAGGCGACGCATATCCGTATTTAAATCCTATTTCTGTAATCTTTGTGTCACAACCTTGTATTTCAAAAGCTGCTTGTGTCATTCTGCGGCGACGTATATATTCCGATAGTGAAATTCCTGCCACATATGAAAACATCCTTTGAAAATAGTAGGTCGAGCAACAGGCAATTTTTGCAGCTTCATCATAAGAAATTTTGCTGGTCAAATTGTGCTCTATATATTCGATTGCTTTACTGAGTTGCATAAGCCATTTCACATTAATCATCTCCTTGATAAAAGGTTATCAGAATAAAAATTTTATATCCTCTCTTTTTTTGCTCAGTTTTGTAAACTTTAAATATGATATATGATCTTACCTCTCACATGAAAAAAGAGATACCATTTCGTGTGAAACAGTATCCCTTATCTTTGTAACTATTCAGTTTTTATCTTGTTCTTGTTTGCTGATACCCCATAAACGTTGACTTTACTGTGTTTTCCTCACCAGCCTTATGGAACATTAGTGTTAACTACCTCTTATTAATTAATATTTAATTTTCTATGATAATGCTTTTATAGCACTAACTATATCATCTACATTATCTAACGCTTCAATAATAGCTGGTATTATCTCATTAACATCACCAACTATCCCAAAATCAGCAATTTTAAAAATAGGAGCATCTGGATTCTTGTTTATAGCAACTATACAATCAGCTTCTTGCATACCTGCTAAATGCTGAATAGCTCCGGAAATACCACAAGCAATGTAAAGTTTAGGTCTAACAGTCTTTCCTGTCTGACCAACTTGATGTGAATGTTCAACCCATCCCTCATCAACAGTTGCACGGGAAGCACCTACAACTCCACCTAGCTTTTTAGCAAGCTTTTCAACTAACTCAAAGTTTTCTCTAGTACCCAATCCTCTACCACCAGATACGATAATTGGAGCTTCTTCTAGTGCCACTTCACCTTTTCCACTCTTAACAACTTCAATAACCTCTGCCTTTATATCTGACTTGCTTAGATCAACATCTATTATTTCAATCTTTCCTTGTCTTGTTTCATCATATTGTGCTTTCTCCATTACTCCAGGTCTAACAGTAGACATCTGTGGTCTATGGTTAGGACATACAATTGTAGCCATAAGATTTCCACCAAATGCAGGTCTAGTTTGAAGAAGCTTGTTATCTTCTTCATCTATTTCAAGTCTCGTACAATCTGCTGTTAATCCTGTTCCCAGTCTAGCTGATAATCTTGGTCCTAGATCTCTTCCTATATTTGTAGCCCCAATAAGCATGATTTCAGGCTTTTTATCACTAACTAATTCTGATATTACCTTTGTGTATCCATCTGTAGTGTAAACATTGAGTAATTCATTATCAACATACAATACTTTATCAGCACCATATTTAACTAGTCTTTCAGCTGCTTCATCTAACTTACTTCCTAATAACACTGCAGTAAGTTCTACTCCAAGTGTATCTGCTATTTTTCTTCCTTCACCCATTAATTCAACAGCAACATTTAAAAGCTTACCTTCTCTTTGTTCAGCAAAAACCCAAACACCTTTATATAAAGAAACATCCACTCCGTTTCTTTCTTCTTCTTGCTTTTCAATAGCATTAACAGGGCACACCTCTACACATGCGCCACACGCTGTGCAGTTATCTTTTATAACTGCTTTGCCATTCTCCATGCTTATAGCATCGAATGGACAATTTTTTTGACATATTGAACAACCAATACATTTTTCTTCAATAACTCTGATAGCCATATTTTTCACCCCTCTATTATCAGATAATTTGTCTTTCTTTAAGTCCTACAACTAATCTTCTAGCAATTTCTGAAGCTGTTCCAGTTAATTTTTCTCCACCAGTCTTTTTAGATTCTGGTGTGAATGATTTCTTAACCTGAGTTGGAGAACCTAATAATCCGATCTGAGTTGTATCAACATCTATATCATTAACAGTCCAAATCTTAACCTTATTTTCTCTATATGCACTATATATTCCTTTTATTGATGGATATCTTGGCTCGTTAAGTTCTTTGATGGCAGTGAGTAAAACTGGCATTTCAGATTTTATTACAAAATATCCGTCTTCTAATGCCCTTTGAGCTTTAATTTCTTTACCATCTATGTCAAGCTTTTCTACATAAGTAATCTGAGGAATTCCAAGATGTTCAGCTATTTGTGGCCCAACCTGAGCAGTATCTCCATCTATCGCTTGTCTTCCACAGAATATAATATCAAAGTCCCCTATTTTCTTAATAGCTGCAGCAAGAGTTGTTGATGTAGCCCAAGTATCAGCACCTGCAAAAGCTCTATCACTTAAAAGAATGGCTTCATCAGCACCCATAGCTATAGCTTCTTTTAAAGCAACCTCCGCCTGAGGTGGTCCCATAGTTAACAAGATTACTTCCGCATCATCATACATATCCTTTATCTTTAATGCTTCTTCCAAAGCATTTTTATCGTCAGGATTTATAATACTAGGCACTCCTTCACGTATCAGTGTACCTTTTACAGGATCAATTTTAACTTCATTAGTATCAGGAACCTGTTTTACACAAACAATAATTCTCATAGCATCTCACTCCTTTTTTTCCTATTTCAATACATTAGCTGCTATTACCATCTTTTGAACTTGTGAAGTTCCTTCATATATCTCAGTTATTTTAGCATCTCTCATCATTCTTTCAACAGGATAATCTCTTGTATAACCATATCCACCATGGAGTTGAACAGCCTTAGTAGTAACTTCCATAGCTACTTCAGCAGCAAAAAGCTTTGCCATGGCTGCATCCTTGCTATAATCTAATCCAGAAGCCTTTCTATATGCAGCATTATAAACCATAAGTCTAGCCGCCTCTATTCTGGTAGCCATGTCAGCTATCATCCATTGGATACCTTGGAACTGTCCTATAGATCTTCCGAACTGTTGTCTCTCTTTAACATATTTAACGGCTTCATCTAATGCACCTTGAGCTATACCTAATGCTTGTGCAGCGATTCCTATTCTTCCTCCATCTAGAGTAGCCATGGCAATACCAAAGCCTCTTCCTTCTTTTCCTAATAGATTTTCCTTAGGAACTCTGCAATTTTCAAATATAAGTTCAGTAGTAGAAGATGCCCTAATACCCATTTTATCTTCTTTTTTGCCTATTTTAAATCCAGGATAATCTTTCTCAACTATAAATGCACTTATACCTCTAGTTCCTTTTGGTTTATCTGTCATAGCAAAAATAATGTAAACGTTTGCTTGTCCCCCATTTGTAATGAATATCTTAGTACCGTTTAATACATAGTCATCACCATCTAAAACCGCAACTGTCTGCTGTCCTGCTGCATCTGTACCAGCATTAGGCTCTGTAAGTCCAAACGCTCCTAAATACTCACCTTTCGCCATTGGAATCAAGTATTTTTGCTTTTGCTCTTCAGTACCAAATTTGTATATAGGCCAGCAAGCTAATGATGTATGTGCAGAACATATTACGCCTGTAGTACCGCAAACTCTAGAAAGCTCCTCAACAGTTATTGCATATGCTACCTCATCTCCACCTGCACCACCATATTGTGTCGGTATAGGAATGCTTAACATGTTATACCTCGCCATCTTTCGTACGTTTTCCATTGGAAACTCTTCTGTTTGATCAATCTCTGCAGCCATAGGCTTTACTTCATTTTCAGCAAATTCTCTGATAACCTTTCTTACCATTTCCTGCTCTTTAGTCAAGCTAAAATTCACTGTCTTTCCCTCCTCATCATAATCAATTAATATAAAAAAATGTTGATATTTTTTTAACTATTTTGGACAATCTAAATATTCATCTACCTCAATTATACTTTATAATTATTTTTTATTCCATATGGTTTGTTAATTATTTATCTTACAAATCCTTAACAATATAAGTGTTTTTCAATATACATGCTATAATTTGTTACATTTCGGTAATATTTTTTTGACTATTGTATGTAAGAATAGATTTAATACAATTATTATATTTTTGTATCCATGCAAACATCTATATTCTGTTAATAATATAACGTTAATTTTTTAATCTACTAAAAAAAATAAAGACCATCATTATTAGTGATGGTCTATTTCTGAAGTTTATTCTCTTTCAATAAGTAAGATAATATAAACAAGCTTTCATTTAAATGAACATTTTCTACAACCACATCATCTGGTACTCTTAAGTCTGTTGGAGCAAAGTTCCATATCCCATGTATTCCGCTATTTGTGAATTTATCCGCAACATCTTGAGCTTGGTCCTTTGGAGTAGTAATTATACCAATCTCAACCTTATGTTCAGCTATAAACTTCTCAATATGATCAATGTCTAGAACTTCAATATCTCTAATCTTTAATCCAATAACCTTTGGATTCTTATCAAACATTGCTAAAAGCTTAAAACCCGAATCCTCAAATCCTTTGTAATTAGCAACTGCTTGACCTAAATTACCTGCACCTACCAAAATAGTGTTATAAGCTTTTTCTAGTCCCAAAATTTTTCCTAATTGTTTATGTAACTCCTCAACATTATATCCATACCCTTGTTGTCCGAAGCCTCCAAAATTATTTAGGTCCTGTCGTATTTGAGAAGCAGTAAATCCTGTTATCTTGCTAAGCTCATGAGAAGAAATTCTATTAATGTCTTTATCTAACAGCTCTCCTAGATATCTATAGTATTTGGGTAATCTTCTTATAACGGCCATTGATACTCTACTATCTTTTCCCATTCTTTTTCACCACCTACTTTTCTCAATTTCATAAGTCTACAAATATTTTTTTAACATTATATCATCAGGATACCTATATGTCAATTTGTATACATTGCATTTTCAGCGGTTTGACAATGCATTGCCTTCATAATACCAATTTTTGTTTATTTTTTATCTATCTATTATATTTCCCTTTTATTTTATTTCTAAACTATTTTTGATAAAATTAAAGTAATAATGTTTTGATCAAGGAGGAAATACCGTGATAATTCTATCATGTAATAATATAGCTAAGAGTTATGTAGTAGATAATATAATTGAAGGTATAACATTTGCAGTAAATGATGGTGAAAAAATAGGTCTGGTAGGGCTAAATGGTGCTGGGAAGTCTACACTTTTCAATATACTAGCTGGTAAAATCGGCATGGATTCAGGTGATATATATATTTCTAAAGATTGTACCGTTGGATATTTAGAACAAAATACCCAAATTGAAAGTGAAAATTCAATATTTGATGAAGCTTTAATAGTTTTTCAGCCATTAATTGATATGGAAAAAAAACTAAGGAGCTTAGAGCATAATATAAGTATTGAAGGACAAGACCCAAACTCAAACAAGCTTGAAGCGTTGATGGAAGAGTATGCTCATCTGACAGAAGAATTTCAGAATAAAAATGGATATGGATATAAAAGTGAAATAAAAGGCATATTGAAGGGGTTAGGATTTTCAGAAGAACAGTTTTCTCAACCAATGTCTCAATTAAGTGGAGGTCAAAAAACAAGAGTATCTCTTGCAAAGCTTCTACTTAGAAAACCTGACATATTACTATTAGATGAGCCTACAAACCATCTTGATATACAAGCTATAGACTGGTTAGAAAAATATATAAAAGAGTACAAAGGAGCTGCTATAATAATCTCTCATGATAGATATTTTCTAGACAATACTGTTTCAAGAGTTTTTTATCTAGAAAATAGAGGCTTAAAGATATATAACGGTAATTATACTGTTTTCATGAGAAAAAGAAAAGATGAACTTGAACTTTTAGAAAAAAAATACGAAGAACAACAAAAGGAAATTGGCAGGCAAGAAGAAATAATAAGAAGGTTCATGTCATATGGTGGACAAAGGTATATAAGACAAGCTCAGAGTAGACAAAAAATGCTTGATAAGATAAAAAGGATTGAAAGCCCAGTCTCAGAAAACAAAAAATCAAGGATAAAATTCGAACCCAAAGTAAAAAGTGGAGATGATGTTCTGACTGTAGAAGATTTGGCAAAATCTTTTGATGATTATCAGCTATTCAGTAATGCAAATTTTAAAATATATAGGGGAGAAAGAGTAGGACTTATCGGTCCAAATGGTATCGGGAAAACAACATTATTTAAAATGATACTCCGAACCGTAGCTACCACAGATGGAGTTATTAACTTGGGGCATCATGTAAATATAGGATACTATGATCAGGAACAATCTAATCTTAATAGCGATAAAACTATTGTTGATGAAATATGGGACGAGCATCCTTCAATGGATCACTACCAAATCAGATCACTTCTTGCACAATTCCTCTTTATAGGAGACGATATATTTAAGGAAATATCAGAGTTAAGTGGTGGAGAAAAAAGCAGAGTTGCACTAATGAAACTCATGCTTTCTAAAGCAAATTTTCTATTGATGGATGAGCCAACAAATCATTTGGATATAGATTCAAAGGAAGTGCTTGAAGATGCCCTACTAAATTATGAAGGTACTCTCTTAGTAATATCTCACGACAGATATTTTTTAAATAAGGTAACTAATAAAATATTAGATTTATCCAAAGATGGTATTAGTGAATATCTTGGAAACTATGCTTATTACCTAGAAAAGAAAAATGCCCCTGTTTTTGATGAAGATCAGTACGATGATGAAAAAACAAAAACTCAACTCAAAGCAGAGCGCAAAAAAGAAAAAGAAAAAAAACAGCGTGAAAGGAAACAGCGTGATAAAATAAAGCTTTTAGAGAAAAGTATCTCAGAGCATGAACAAAGAATTAGTGAGCTTGAAGAGCTGATGTGTAACCCTGAAGTGTATTCTGATCATGAAAAAAGCCAAGAGCTTCACCAGGAAGCCCTTAATCTGAAAAAAGAACTTGAGACAATTTATGAAGAATGGATGGAGTTGACTGAAGAATAAAGAAAGATTAAATTAGATGGAATATTAATATTCCATCTAATTTTTATTTTTATAATATAAGATGTCGCTTTATGTCAACAACATATAATTCATATATTCCCATTATATTCTAAATCCCTAGGTAAAAAAATTAGTTTCCCCAATTAATCCACAAAATATTCACACAATCCACAGGTTTATCCACATTATTATGTGATATTATAAGTAAATCGTAATAATCTTTCCACATTATCCACATTGCTGTTGTTATTTATCATGTTAAGATGTGGACAAGCTGTGAATAAATAATTCGTAAATTGATGTCGAAAAATTTAGCTTTTAATTTACATAACATTATAAACATAAGAAAATTTAATTTATAGTACTATTAGATATATTCAAAATAAAAAATGTTATTTCGATATTAACTATTTAAATGCATCACCTAGCTTTAAATTCGGTATTGCATTTAGCTCTAGATTCGCTGTGTGTCCCTTTAAATATCCATAATACGCTGCACACCCTATCATAGCTGCGTTGTCTGTACATAATATCTTAGAAGGATACCTAATGTCCAAATTTTCTTTTTTTGACGCTTCATTTAACCTATTTCTTAGGCCTTCATTTGCAGCAACTCCACCTGCCATTACAACTGTTTTTGTATTATTTTTCTTGGCAGCTTTCACAACTTTATCAACTAGTACTTCTATTACTGCCTGTTGAAAGCTTGCTGCTACATCTTCAACTGAAATCTCTTCATTCTTTTGTTTTGCACTATTTAAGTAATTTAATACTGCTGATTTAAGTCCACTAAAGCTAAAATCAAAACTCCCTTCCTCTAAATATACTCTAGGAAAATCTATAGCATTCTTATTCCCCACATTTGAAAGCTTGTCAATCAATGGACCACCAGGGTATCCTAAGCCTAAAGCTCTAGCTACCTTATCAAATGCTTCTCCAGCAGCATCATCTCTTGTCCTTCCCATTAGTTCATATTCTCCATAATCTCTTACATTTACAATATGAGTATGTCCTCCGGATACTACAAGACATGTAAACGGTGGCTCAAGATCCTTATGCTCAATAAAATTTGCATATATATGACCTTCTATATGATTCACAGGGACTAATGGAAGATTTCTCCCAAATGCTAATGCTTTAGCCGTTGAAATACCTACTAATAATGCTCCAACAAGACCTGGCCCATAGGTGACTCCAATATTATCTATATCATCAAATGTTACATTTGCTGTGTCTAATGCTTGTTGAATTATAGTATTTATATTTTCTATATGCTTTCTTGATGCAACCTCTGGAACTACTCCTCCAAACTTTTTATGTATTTCTATTTGTGATGATATTATATTTGCTAAAACCTCTCTTCCGTTTTTTAAAACTGCAACTGATGTTTCATCACAAGAGGTTTCAATAGCTAATGTTATAATATTTTGTTTTTTATCAACTCTATTACTATCCAAGGCTTTCTCCTCCAATTTACCTAAAGTCTAATACGTTATATATACAACGTTGAAATTTGAATATGAATAAAAAAGAACATTCATGCCACGAAGGCTTTGAGAAAATTATAAGCTTATGAACTAAAAAATCTTAAAATTTGCAAACTCACTCCGAAAAATACTCCACTCAGACATAATGAAGTTCCAAAAATCTACGATTTTGTTGTAACTCCTTAGTCAGCGTAAGCTGAGTTTAATAAATATAAAAGCAGATTTTTTAGTTTCTTTCACCTAGTTTTCTTAGCAAAATCTCATAAGCATTCTCTTATCTTTTTTATTCATATTCAAATAGTAGCTTTTGTTTTGAATTTAATTATCTATATTATAACCTAATAATAACATAGATACTATAATCCTATGTTTATAAGTAAATTACTTCCCTAATATAGAAGCTTATGGTTAATACTACAGAATGTTTATATCATATATAAATTTATAAAGCAAATAATAATTATAAGGTAATGAATTTACCTTTGGGAGTGAAGTCTATGGCAAGAGATAATAAAGGTTTCTATTGGAAAATATCTTCTGCAAATGTCATGTCAGATGGTATGTTAAAAGAAGTAAGCTATGGAGACTTTGCACTTATGTCAGCTTTGAAGAATAAACCTCCTGAGTCTAGACATATTCACCAAAATCTCAACGAGTTTAGATAACAGAGACTATAAATAAAGCTGGGTACTATGAAAGTACCCAGCTTTATTCCAATATCAGTCAAGATCCTTATAGTCAAGCTCCATTGCCATATTAGTAAGTATCTCATCAGTTAAGTTGATATCACATTTGTGTTCATTAGTAAAATGTACACAATTCTCACAGCTTCTTTCTATCTGTCCTAGCGTCCCAATAGACGAAGTCATCGAAGCATTATTTGAAAATTCGTGCTGACTGCATCTATATGCCACTTTTTTTAATTGTTCTTTACTTGCCATAAAAAAACCTCCTTCTACAATATGTGTAATATTATTATTTGTATAAAAGAGGTTTTTATGTACTACATCATTTTTTGACTTACCATGTTTCCTGCTGCACCTAATCCAGCTGATATAAGTATATATACAATCCATGTTCCTAGAACAAGAATAGCTGCTTTTCCTTTGCTTACATTATAGGCTTTAGATATACCTATAATTGCTAATATCTGATACCAAATTATAAATATATCAATGTTAGCAAATACAGTATATATAAAGGTTCCCATCATTGACTCTGGAAGAAGGATTGCAAGAGATGTCATTATATTGAATTCACCAACTACTAATGACAATATAGTCGTAATAATGGCTCCAAGAAGCACTGGAAAATATGAATAAGCAACTATAGAAAATGACTGCTTAAATGTTCCATTGCCATCTACAAATCCCGAAAGTCCGTTAATTATTGCAGATTTTAACAGCCATGCTAATATTATTGTTACTGCAGTAATTATCATTGTTGAGTAGGCTTGAACGCTTAGTATGCTATCTAGCATAGGTGGTACTTCTACTCCCATATTTGAATACTGCTGTAGCATAATATCTCTTAAGAATTCTTTATAAAGTCCAATTCTCGCAAAGAATAGTAGTATTATGCCTGCTGGAATAACTAGCATAGGGAATAATATTTTTGGATACTGAGCAAGATTTTCAAATGCTTTATTTGGGCTGGTAAAAACATATTTCAGTCTTTCCCACCAACTAAAGGGTTTACTTTCAACTGAGTTTTGATTTAAATTTTCTGACATTATTTATACACCTCCACCCTTATGGTTATATTTTACATCATTGCATTGTTTCTATGCAATATTGTATTCTATTATTCATATCTTAATGCATCTATTGGATCAAGCTTCGCTGCCTTATTCGCAGGATAAATGCCAAAAAATATTCCTACTGCTGCTGAGAACAGCACCGCTATCAATATAGTGCCTATTGAAACTGTAGGAGGTATTCCTATGGACATGGCAATCAAGCTTTGGAATATCAGTCCGAGCAATGTACCTATGAGTCCTCCTGTACCTGATATGATCATGGCTTCTACTAGGAATTGTACTAGTATGTCTTTTCTAGTGGCTCCTATTGCTTTTCTTATCCCAATCTCTCTAGTTCTTTCTGTAACTGATACAAGCATGATATTCATTACTCCAATACCACCTACAACAAGTGATATCCCAGCTATTGCACCTACAACTTTAGATAGAACTCCTAATATCTGGTTCATCATATCCATTTCTTGCTTAGCACTATAATAAATATAATAATTTTTTCCAACATTTCTATGCTTTCTTTCAATAACCTTAACGATTTCTTTGCTGACTTCATCTATTCTATCACTATCTGCAATTCCAACTTGGAGTCCGTAATATTTATCTCCAAAACCCATTTTCTTTGTTATTGATATAGGCATGTAAAACGATGTAGTTTCACCCATGAACTGTTGATTCAAATTTTCTATTGTACCTCCTGGAGTCTGATAAACTCCTACAATAGTCATAGACATCTTAGAGTATCCTGTATCAATTGTAAGCTTTTCTCCTAAAACGTCGGTTCTCTTAAATAGCTTTTCAGCAAGCTTTTTATCAATAACACATACCTTTCTTGAACCCTTTATATCCGACTCAATTAAGAATCTTCCTTCTATAACATCTAAGTTTGTTAGTTTTCCAAAGTCTTCATTAACACCATATATATTTAGTGGAGAATCTTCCCTTCCTTTTAAAGCCGTACCAGACAAGGAAAATGATGCAGATATTCCAGTTATTTCATCACCAAATACTCTTCTAATAGTTTCTATATCCTCATCATCATAACGCTCTTCATATCTAGGATCTTCGTCCCAATTCATCATGAGTGCTACCCGGTTTGCACCATATTTTTCAAACTCACTTCCTATTTGAGCCTGGCTACCTTGACCAAGAGCAACTATAGTTATAACTGAGGATATACCTATAATTATTCCAAGCATCGTAAGAAAAGAGCGCATCTTATTTCCCCAAAGGCTGGACAGTGCAACGCTTATACTTTCCAAAAAGTTCATTCTATCACCTCAAATTACTTTCATTCATTAGCTGTCTGTGGCGCTATTATTATTTGATTTTCAACCTGTCTATCTTCAATCAGTCTACCATCTCTAAACACTACTATTCTTTTAGAATGCTGTGCAATATCCGGCTCGTGAGTTACAAGTATTATAGTAACCCCTTCCTTGTTAAGCTGCTGAAATATAGCCATAATCTCTTCCCCTGATTTAGTATCAAGATTTCCTGTAGGCTCATCAGCTAGTAGAATCGCAGGATTATTTACTAAAGCTCTTGCAATCGCAACTCTTTGTTTTTGTCCGCCGGATAGCTCATTTGGTTTGTGATGGACTCTTTCTCCCAGTCCAACCTTTTCTAGAACCTCCATAGCTTTTATTCTTCTTTCCTTTATACTTACTCCTGCATACATCATAGGTAACTCCACGTTCTTCAATGCTGAAGTACGAGAAAGTAGATTAAAGGATTGAAAAACAAAACCAATCTTTTTATTTCTTATAGCTGCTAGCTCTTTTTCATTAACCCCTTCAACACTAACACCATCCAGTATGTATCTGCCAGATGTAGGTCTGTCCAAGCAACCTAAAATATTCATGAACGTAGATTTTCCAGAGCCTGAAGGTCCCATTATAGATACAAACTCTTTTTCGTGTATATCTAGGTTTACTTCTTTTAAAGCTTCCACTTCTATTGAACCAGTTCTATATATTTTCCCAAGATTCTCTATATTAATCATTTCTGCTCACCTTTATCGTTTAGAATACTAACATCCATTCCATCCTTCATTTTATCGTTTGGATTAATAACAATCTTATCTCCAAGCTTAATTTGGTCAGATATTACTTCTTGCTTTAAGTCTCCCATTATTCCTACTTCTATTGGTATTTCTTTAAGCTTGTTATTCTCAACTTTAAATACGACCTTTGTGCCGTCTTTGTTTTCATATACAGTTTCATAAGGTAAAACCAAGGCATCTTTCTTATGAGCTGTATTTATTGATACATTAGCTGAAAAGCCAGGTTTTAAGTAATCATCCACGTTATGTATGTTTATCCTTATTGTAACATTTGTTTCTTTACCTGCATTTGTATTCATAATTGTTGCAGCTGGTGCAATATATGCTACTTCTCCCTTTATTTCCTTATTCTTAAAAGCTTCTCCAGTTATATCTACTTTTTGTCCTAGCTTTATGCTATTAATGTCATATTCACTGATATTTACTTCTATTTCAAGATTAGTTATATCATCCATCACGAATAAAGGCGTTGCAGATGTGGCTGTAATCCCTACTCTAGCATTTGAAGATACTATTGTACCATTCATAGGACTTTTTATTATTGACTGCTCCAGTGCCTCTTTTTGAGCCTTAAGATTTATTTCCTGAAGTTCAACATTTTTTCGTTGAAGCTCTATACTTGATTCAGTGTCATCATTTTCAAGCATATCATTAAGCTGTTTTTGAGCTAGTTCATATCCGTTTTTTGCAGTAATTAATGCAGTTTCGTCTGCTTCAAGCACTGTTTTGCTTATTGCTCCTGCTTCATACAACTGCTTAGAGCTTTTCACCTTTTCCTGTGCTTGATCATAGGCAAGCTTAGCATTTTCTACAGACTTTTCAAGCTCAAACGTACTAACTCCAGCTTCGGCTTTATCCTCCATGTTTTTAAGTTTTTGCTTTTCAAGTTCTAGGTTTATTTCTGCTGTCTTTATCTTGTATTCAAGGTCTTTAGTATCAAGTCTTGCAAGAATATCGCCTTCAGAAACCTTATCTCCCTCTTTTACAAGTACTTCTTCAATATTATAAGGAAGATTAGACACTATGTTTCTTTGATCCTTTGTCTTGATAATACCTTCTGTAGTTAATATAGAATCAAAGTTATCTTCTTTTTCTACGTTTACTACACTCACATATACACTTGGTTTTTCTTCTTTGTTTACTGCTTTCAGCACACCAACAGATATTATTGCTATACCTAGGACTACAGCTGCAGTAATAGCTACGATCTTTTTCTTATTTTTTGCCATAATTTTACCTCCCCATATTTCTTTCATCATGCCTTATGGCATTGCATAAAATAAACTCTCAGTAAGCAATTTAAGCCTACTTAAATAATAGACTAATATTTAGATAAAGATACTTCATTTTCCTTCAAAATATTCTAATCTTAATAAAAAATTAACAATTGAGGTCAAAAACAAAAAAAGCCTAATACATCACCACTACACTCCTGCCTGTCCACACTTGCCTTACACTTATCTAAAAGCTGAAATCAATCTTAATACTCATTATATCAAATTGGGAAAATAATCATAGTATAATTGATTGCAAGCCTATGCTATTCATGCTTAATTCACATTTTAATCTACCACTATTTGCAGTTATTCTGTTGGCAGTAACTTGTTTAATATGATACCTATTATTGCTGCCAATGCCATTCCCTCTAATGTAAAATCCAATCTCCCTAATTTGATTGGAAGTGTAGCCCCACCTAGACCAAGAACCAATATAACTGCTGCAATGATTAGATTTCTTGAACTTGTGAAATCTACTTGATTTTCAACAAGTGTTCTAGCCCCTATTGCAGCAATCATACCAAATAGAACTATAGATATTCCTCCAATTACTGCTGTAGGAATAGTGCTGATAACTGCACCAAGCTTAGGACTTAGACCAAGAATAATTGCAAATATGGCTGCTATTCTCATTATCAATGGATCCCATACTCTAGTAAGTGCTAATACTCCTGTATTTTCAGAATAAGTTGTATTTGCAGGACCACCAAACATTGCAGAAACAGCTGTTGCTACACCATCACCAACTAATGTTCTGTGAAGACCTGGGTCTTTTATAAAATCTCTTTCAACTGTAGAACCGATTGCAAGTACATCTCCTATATGCTCTATCATTGTAGCTAATGCTATAGGAGCAACAATCATGATAGTTGAAAAATCAAACTTTGGGAGAGCAAACTTAGGAAGTCCATAAACTGGAGCAATCGTAATAGGTGTAAAATCTACATTACCAATAAATACAGCAACAATATATCCACCTATTAATCCAATTATGACTGGAACAACCTTTAAAAATCCTTTTGCAAAAACACTTACAATTGTTACTATCAAAAAGCTTATAATTGCAAGGCCCCAATGATTTGAAGCCATGTCTATAGCTGTAGGAGCAAGCTTTAGTCCTATTACTATTATTATAGGTCCGGTAACAACTGGTGGAAAAAATTTTATTATCTTTTCTATACCAAAAAAATATATTAGCACAGCTAGTATAAGATAAATCAGTCCCGCTACTACTATTCCCCCTCTTGCGTAAGCTAACCCCTCTGCAACCTGAGCCCCCTGTCCATTTGAAAGTGCTTCTGCAACATCAGTTATTCCAGTTTTTAAAGCCAATACTGCAAGCATCGGTGCTATAAAAGCAAACGAAGACCCTAGAAAAGCAGGTATCTTTCTTTTAGTAATAAAGTGAAATATTAGTGTGCCTACACCTGCTAAAAATAAAGATACAGAAATATCAAGTCCAGTGATAATAGGAACTAAAACTGTGGCACCAAACATTGTAAATGTATGTTGTATCCCTAATATAATTTTCTTTGTTTTAGATATATTACTAGAATCTCTAATAGTATAATGCTTATCCTTACTCATGCATTATCCCTCCTCCTATAAATTGAATATTTCCTTAAAATACTCATTTCTTCTTTATTTAGTATTGTTTACTTGTAGGCTGAATAACATTCAAGTAAAAACAAAAAAGCAAGCAAGGACCATCCTAACTTGCTTGTTCCTACTTGCTTACTCTTTCCACATGATTATTGCATCTTCTTTTGTATCTGAATAATACCCAGGTCTTATGCCACATTCCTTAAATCCGTATTTCTTGTACAATGACTGTGCTACTATATTCGACTTCCTAACCTCTAAAGTCAGACTAGTTATTCCTCTCTCCTTGCAAATATCTATTAGCTTTTCTACAAGAAAATTACCTATACCTTGTCCTCTGTACTGGGACTCAACAGCTATGTTTGTTATATGACCTTCATCTATTATTAACCATACTCCTCCGTATCCTACTATATGTCCATCTCTTTCTGCAATTACATATTTAGCTAATTTATTAGTTGTAATCTCCAGAACAAATGCTTCCTTCGACCACGGTGTCGTAAACGACAGTTCCTCTATTCTAAGAACTCCGTCTACATCTTTTTCTTCCATTTCTCTAACCAGTATATTACTCATTTTTAACACCACAACAGCTATTTCTATTATTATATTCTCTTTGAGCTTGAGATTCTCTCAAATAATTTGGCGCCAAATCAAATAAGTCATCTGTATTTCCTTCTGTTGCTTTTGCCATTGCAAGCTCTGCTACAGAAGCCGCTCTGGCCATGTTAGTAGACTTTGGTGCAAAAATAGCTCTATCTCCTAGTTCTTTGATTAATCTATCCTTATATACAAGAGTTCCATCACCATTAAAAACTATATTTTCACTTCTTTCCTTTAATATCTGAATAAGTTCATCTACCTCTAATACACTCTGCTCCATAAGCATGCACAGGCCTCCACTGGACCATTTATATATTCCAGTAAATACTCTATCTCTTCTTGCATCCATTATAGGTACTACAATACCTTCACTAAACGGCAGATTAAAAGCTAATGCATCAAGAGTAGGTACTCCTATTACAGATTTATTAGTTGCATGAGCCAAGCCTTTTATAGTAGCAATACCTATTCTTAGACCAGTAAATGAACCTGGTCCTTGAGCAGCGGCATATACATCAATATCTTCTGGTTTTAGATTACAGCTATCTAACATTTCCTTTATCATGGGCATTATAGTTTGTGAATGAGTCATTTTTTGATTTAATATGTATTCAGCAAGTAGCTTATCATCATCAAGTATCGCACAGGTTGCTACAATACTAGATGTATCAATAGCAAGTACTTTCATATTTTATTCATCTCCTAAATATTAAATTAATGTTTAAATTTGAATACAAATAAAAAAGATAAGAGAATGCTCATGAAATTTTGCTAAGATAACTAGGCGAAAGCAACATAAAAATCTGCTTTTATATTTATGAAACTCAACCTACACTAGCTAAGGAGTTACAACGAAATCGTAGATTTCTGGAACTCCATTATGTCTGAGCGGAGTGTATTTCGGAGCGAGTTTGCAAATTTTAAGATTTTTTTGTTATTAAACCTATAATTTTCTCAAGATCTTCGTCACATGAGTGTTCTTTTTTATTTTATTAAAAAGCTGCTTTTTGGGAATCTAACTATTTATACATTTCATGTAAACCTTCTATTATCCTTTCATATTCATCCCCATATCCAGATATCAAGATTTCTCTCTCGTCTGCTGAACTTCCTTTTTTTATCTCTATATAAAGTTTATCTTTTGGTAAAATATCTTCTATTATATTAGCCCATTCTATAATTGTCACACCATCTGAATAAAAATATTCTTCATATCCTAAATCATACATTTCATCTATATCATTTATTCTATATACGTCAAAGTGGTATAATGGGCATCTTCCTTCATATTCGTTTATAATAGTAAATGTGGGACTTGTAACATATTCATCTACATCAAGTCCTTTTGCTATTGATTGAGATAAAGTAGTTTTTCCCGCACCTAAATCTCCTGTCATACATATTATTTCTCCACCATTAAGTAACCTTCCTATATTTTCTCCTAACTTTTCTGTGGCTTCAACACTGTTTATAATAATTTTAAACAATTACTTCATCCTTTCCTTCTCTCTAGGCTTTAAAAATATTATATCCACTTTACAGTGGATATACAAGTGCCCTAAGCACACAAAAAGGCATCTCAAATTGAGATGCTTTCTATTTCAAAAAAATATATATATATGAATAGAAAAGATAAGAAAATGCTAATGAGATTTTGCCGTTCTTTTTTATTAATATTCTCTCTTATCTATGAAGTGCTGGAGATACTCTTTTATAAAGAGGCAAAGTAACTAGCGAAACTAATACACCTTTTGCAAAGTTGAAAGGAACTATTCCAAACAATATAAATGTTCTATAGTCTACTACAAATTTGTTTACCTTAGCACCAAGCTCAACATATGCCTGTATAGGCATCCCATACAGCTTCGCATAGAATGGTATAAGTAAGTAGTAATTCATCACTGAAGCAATTAAGGTCATTACTATTGTTCCTGCTATCATACCAATAACAGCCATTTTAAAGCTCTTATTTTTACTGTATATATAGCCAGAAGTAAACACTAATACACTTCCAACTATAAAGTTAGCAAGCTCTCCAACTCCCATTGTTGAAGTCCCCTTTATAGCTATATGAAGTATGTTCTTTATTAGTTCTATCAATACTCCTGCAACGGGACCTAGTGAAAAAGCTCCAATAAGCGCTGGTAAATCGCTCAAGTCAATCTTAAGAAATGTTGGAGTAAACCAAAGTGGTATCTCTATATACATTATTATAAATGCAATTACTGATAATACCGATATTTTGGTCATCATTCTTGTAGATATTTTCTGTTTCATTGTCAACATAATAACCCCTCCAAGTATTATATTTCTCTTCAGAGCCATTAGACGCTAAAAAGCCCTGAAGCATCGTATCAGGGCTTGAATATCAAGATAGTCAACCTAGCATACACTAGATTAAACTTTCTAACCTTCTTCCATCCAGACTTTACTGTCGGTCTTGGAATCTCACCAAGTCAACTGCAAAAGCAGCTCGCGGACTATACCGCCGGTCGGGAATTACACCCTGCCCTGAAGATTATAAAAATATTTAATTTACAGTTTAATTATTTCATACAAGTATTATTTTGTCAATTATCTTTTATATATAATTTTTCCATCGATTATTGTAGCAAATGTTTTGCAGTCTATATCTGTAAGAGGATTTCCATCAAATATTACTATATCAGCATCCTTACCTACTTCTATGCTTCCAACTCTGTCGTTAATGCCAAGAATTTCCGCTGCATTTATAGTTATAGCTTTCAGTGCTTCTATTTCATCTAGCCCTGATTTTACTGCCAATCCTGCACAAAGCGGAAGATATTGCAGTGGTATAACAGGTGAATCTGTCATTATAGCTATCTTTACTCCTGCTTTTTGTAATACCGCAGGTGTTTCAAATGTCAAGTTTCTTAATTCAAATTTAGATCTATCAGTCAAACTAGGTCCAACAATGGCATATTTACCCTCTTCAACAATATGCTCGGCTATTAAATGCCCTTCGGTACAATGATCTAAAGTAATGTCCAAATCAAACTCCTTTGCTATTCTTAAAGCAGTAAATATATCATCAGCTCTATGAGCATGAGCTTTTAAAGGGATTTCTTTTCTTATAACCTTGACCATAGCTTCCATTTTCATGTCGAACTCAGGAGCTTTGGAAGGATCGTCCTTAGATTTTTCAAGTTTTTCTGCGTATCTCTTTGCTTTAATAATAGTTTCTCTAAGTACAGCTGCTGTAGCCATTCTAGTCATAGGGGATTTTTTTTGATTGCTATATACCCTTTTTGGATTCTCGCCAAAAGCTATCTTCATAGCTAGAGGCTCCTTTACTATCATGTCGTCTACCCTATCTCCATAAGTCTTTATAGCAGCAAATTGCCCTCCAACAACATTGGCACTTCCTGGACCTGTTGCAGCACATGTTACTCCCCCTTCATATGCCTCTTTAAAGCTTATATCCATTGGATTAATACCATCTATTGCTCTTAAATGAGGCGTTACAGGATCAACCATTTCATTTCCATCATCACCCTCAAATCCAATGCCACTTTCCCACATTCCAAGATGACAATGAGCATCTATAAACCCTGGGGTAACCATTCTTCCTTCCGCATCAATGACTTCGGTATCTAACGGCGCTACAATATCATTTCCTATTTCTTTTATCTTGCCATTTTCAATTAGGATACTTCCATTCTCATAATTTTTGTCTGCCATAGTATAAATTTTAGCATTCTTAATCAGTAACATAAAAAGCCCCCCTAAAAATTCTATAATTTAAATAAACATCAAGATAAGATTACGCTATTTACAGCTGAAGCTAATTCATCAATAGTACATGGTTTATGTAATACATAGTCGATATATCTTATCGTGTCTTCCTGCAATCCACCAGGCCATCCAGTCATCAATATGAATTTAATATCTGGATATCTATATTTTACAAACTTTGCTACTTCTATTCCATTCATAACAGGCATAGCAAGATCACATATTATTATATCATATTTACATTCTGACAGCCTATCCATAACTTCTCCACTATGCAGCTCAGTTTCTGCTTTTACATTTATAACATCAAGCATTTTAACAATAGTTCCTCCAACTTGCTCTTTATCATCAATAACGAGTGCTTTCAAATTGTCAAATTTCATCAGCTCATTTGTTTTAGTATTTATTTTATCTATCTTTTTATCTGATTTATGCTTATTAAAAGATATCTTAAATCTAGAACCATACCCTAGTTCGCTTTCTAACTCTATATCCCCATCATGATCTTCAACTATTCTTCTAACAATACTAAGTCCAAGTCCTGTTCCTCTAGCCTCTTTTGTGCTAAAAAATGGTTCGAAAATCTTCTCCCTGATTTCATGAGATATACCTGTTCCTGTATCTTGTATTTCGATAAAGACTTTATTAGCTTTATCATATGTTTTAATAATCAAAAAACCTCCATTATCCATTGCATCCATAGCGTTCATCAAAATATTTAGCACCACTTCCCTTATTTCATGTTCATTACAGTATATCTCACTTTTAGAGTTAAGCTCTCTTATCATTTCTAACCTAATTCCATTGCTCTCATATGTATTTTTCCACCTGGGTCTTGCCATTTCAATGCTGCTTTCAACTATAGAGTTTAATAAGTGTGGTGCACGAATATTGTTGTAGTGCTTTCGGTTAAAGCTCTGTATTTTATCCACTATAGCTTTTCCGTCTAATGCAGATTTGTATATTATTTCAAAATATTCCTTTATCTCTTTATCTAATTGCTTTGTTAAAGCAATCTGAGAAAAACCTAGTATTGCTGTCAACAAATTGTTAAAATCATGTGCAATTCCTCCAGCTAACTCGCCTAATGCTCTTAACTTTTCTGCTTTGATTAGTCCATTATGGTACTCTTCATTATCTTTTTGCTTTTTAAATAACGCAAGCATTGTACTTCCTACCGCCTCTAAAAAAGGCATGTGTTCATTAAAAAGAACTGAATCTTTACTAGAAAACAACAGTATTAGTGCATTTATATCCTTTTCTTTTCCTTTTATAGGTATTTTTATTACCGTCTTTATTCCGTATTTCTTGCTTATATGAGCCTTTTGCAGTTCCTTGAATCTTGTTGATGTTTCAATAGTTACACCATTACTCGAAACTTCTAATGTGTTGTTTTTATCATATTTAATTTTCGATAGTTCTTCTAAAAATCCATAAGGTAAATTATATCTCCCGATAATATCTTTACTGTCATTTTCGCCCATTAGGCTTATAATATAGCCAAAATCAACTCCAACTATATCAGTTAACTTCTTTAGCGATGTATTCAGAAGTTCATTTCCACTCTGCATATATGACATGTCTAGTATAAGCTCATTTATAAGCTCAAGCTTGTTCTTTTCTCTGTATAGTGCATTCCTATCAACAATGTCGCTTTTTAAAAATCTGAATAAAGTTTCAATTTCTTTGAACTTTTCAGGTCCATAGGAATATATAGTATCATAATTATTTATAACAAACATATCATGCAAGGAAAATAATTTATAAAAATGCTCTTCAGTAAAATTATCAAACATATATTTTGTAAAGATCATAATTTCTTTATCTTTAGCCAGACTCTTTATTTTTTTATGAAATTGATAGAGCTGCTCAATCGTTGTTCTTCTAAAATAAAAGTCATCTCTTACGCTGTGAATTATTATTTTATGATAGCCATTATCGTAGCACTTTTTTATCAGATCATCATAATACTCTAAAATGCTATCTACATCAAACTTATTGTCCCACAAATATATTTTTTCAGCTGAAATCATTACTAATTTCCCATTCTCTATAAGCGATTCATAATCCATACCCCATGATTTAATTACATTCTTCTTTTCCACAAGACCTTCTGGAGAATTATATACGCATATATAACATCCTCCATCATTTAAAACATCAGAAATTATTCCTTTTAACGGATTATTATTTGTTTCAATCAAACTAGAGCTGATAACTCCACAGAACATACCAGGTAAATATTTCAAACTCTTAAGCCGTCTATTCATAAGAATCTCCCCTATTTGATGATTTTTACCAGTTATACCAATTATATTATTCTATAATCATACTGGAATTCCTTTTTTTTATAATACACAAACAAATATTATTTTCGAAATGATTACTTTTTTGGAAAATTAAGTGTACACAAAAAGACATACCAATAGTATGTCTTTTTGAAAAACATTAAGAACCAAGTTTTTACATCTTCACTTGCTTAATACTCAAAGAAATCTTTCCTCTTTCTATATCTAAACCTATAATTTTAACTTTGACTTCATCACCAACAGATACAACATCCATTGGATTTTTAATAAATTTATTGCTTAACTCAGAAATATGCACTAATCCATCTTGTTTTACTCCTATATCAACAAAAGCACCAAAATCTACAACATTCCTTACTGTTCCAGTCATAATCATATCCAGCTTTAAATCTTCCATTTTTAGAACATCACTTCTGAAAATAGGCTTAGGCATTTCTTCTCTAGGATCTCTACCTGGCTTTTTAATCTCTTCAATAATATCTTTCAGCGTAGGAACACCTACTTCTAATTCACCTGCTAATACTTCTATGTCTGGTATTCTTTCTTCTATATTCTTAAGCTTTCCTTGTCTTATGTCATCAGTGCTATAGCCTAATTTTTCTATTAGTCTCATAGTTATTTCGTAAGATTCAGGATGTACAGCAGTATTATCTAGAGGATTATCCCCATCAGAAATTCTTAAAAACCCTGCACATTGCTCGAATACTTTATCACCTAACCTTTTAACTCTTTTTAGTTCTTTTCTATCTTTAAACTTCCCATTTTCCTCTCTATATTTTACAATATTCTTAGCTACTGAAGAAGATATGCCAGAAACATATTGTAGTAACGATGGTGTAGCAGTGCTTAAATCTACTCCAACACTGTTAACACAATCCTCAACTACATTTTTTAATGTTTCCCCTAATTTACTTTGATTCAAATCGTGCTGATATTGCCCAACACCTATACTTTTAGGGTCAATTTTAACTAGTTCAGCTAAAGGATCTTGTAATCTACGTCCTATAGAAATTGCTCCTCTAATTGATACATCTATATCCGGATATTCTTCTGTAGCCAATTTCGATGCAGAATACACAGATGCTCCTGCTTCACTAACAATTGTATAGTACACTTTCCTATCAATTTCTTTTATCATATCTGAAACTAATAGCTCTGTCTCTCTTGATGCAGTTCCATTTCCTATTGGTATAATGTTTATATCATATTTGTTTATTAGATCTTTCATAACCTTTTTTGACTCTTCTACCTTATTATGAGGCTCATTAGGATAAATAGTAGTATAATCTAACAATTTTCCAGTCTCGTCTAATACAACAAGTTTGCAACCTGTTCTATAGCTCGGGTCAATAGCTAAAATTCTAACATTCTTTACTGGTGGAACCAGCAATAATGGCTTAGTGTTTTTGCCAAAAACCTTAATTGCTTCTTCTTCGGCTCTTTCTGTCAATAAATTTCTAATTTCTCTTTCAATGGAAGGAGATATCAAACGTTTATAAGCATCTTCTATAGATTCTTTAAGTAAAGAAATTGTCACAGATTTACTGTTTATTATAACCTTTTTCATTAAATAATTAATTATATCTTCATCAGGGCTTAGCACTTTAACCTTTAGCTTTTTCTCTTTTTCTCCTCTATTTACAGCTAATATTCTATGGTTTGCAATTTTATTTACTGCCTCATTGAAACCATAGTACATCTCATAGACTGTCTTTTCTTCCTGATCTACTGCTTCACTATTTATGATACCTTTATTAAAATTCATTTCTCTTATTCTTTCTCGATACTCTGCGTTATCAGAAATGATTTCAGCTATAATATCTTTTGCACCATTTATAGCATCTTCTACAGTATTTACTTCTAATTCTTCATTAATATACGGTGAAGCTAATTGTTCAATAGTCCCACTTACAACCTCTTGCTTTAATATTAATTCAGCCAATGGTTCAAGTCCTTTTTCTTTTGCAACTGTGGCGCGTGTTCTTCTTTTTTGCCTGTATGGTCTATACAAATCTTCAACCTTTTGAAGTACGTCAGCTTTTAGTATATCTGCCTTTAGCTCTTCTGTCAGTTTTCCCTGTTCATCAATTAACCTTATAACCTCTTCTTTTCTTAATTCTAAATTTCTTAAGTATGTAAGTCTATCGTCAAACTCTCTTAATACTTCATCACTTAATCCGTCGGTCATCTCTTTTCTATATCTAGCAATAAACGGTATAGTATTACCTTCGTCAATAAGCTTTATAGTGCTTTCTACTTGAATTTTCTTTAATTTTAGCTCCTGTGTCAATTGAGATACGATATCCATTAGTTTTCTCTCCTTTTATAATAATTTCTTCCTTTATTATATACTTTGATAAAAAAAGACACAAGTAATACAGCAGTCTCATATATACAACAGTGTTTTGCAAAGATTAAGGCTAGAGGTTTTTTTCTCTAGCCTTAGTTTTTTATTTAGTCAATTTTGAATTCTTTAATCATATCTTCTAGTTTTTCTGCCATTTCATTTAGCTCTTCTGCTGATTGATTAATTTGATGTATAGCTGATTGCTGCTCTTCTGTACTAGCTAATACTGTTTGGGTTCCTGATGCTGTTTCTTGTGATATTGCACTAACTTGAGAAATAGAACTCTCTATTACTTTCATATTTTCTGAAAGCTCTTCAACGATAACTGCAAAGTCCTCTACACCCTTAAATACCTTATCAGTTTCATCTACTATGTTGCTAAATGACTTAGTTGTTTTATCGATTACTTGATTTCCTTTATTGACTTCAGCTATTCCTTCTTCCATAGACTTAGACACAAGTTTTACTTCAGTTTGAATTTCGTTTATTATATTAACTATATTTCTAGAAGCTTCTAGCGTCTGTTCAGCAAGTGCTCTTATTTCTTCAGCTACTACTGTAAATCCTCTTCCATATTCTCCAGCTCTAGCAGCTTCAATAGCAGCATTTAGAGCGAGAAGATTTGTCTGCTTTGATATATTATCTATAAAAGTTATTATTTTTCCTATTTGATTAGTATGTTCTGTTAGGCTATCTATCTGATTTGCAGATTGATTAACCTTATCTGCAATAGAATCCATTGTAACCTTTGTCTGTTCTATATCCTTTGAACCTTCTTTAGCTATCATAGATGCTTCACTTGTAGCCATTAGTATAGATTGTGCATTTTCGTCTACATTCTTTACGTTATTAGTAATACTCTCTACTATGCCTATCGCATCTTCAACACTTTTTAACTGCTTGTCTGTTCCCGAAGCTACTTGCTCTACTATCTTAGATATCTCAACAGAAGCCTCTACAGTTAACCCTGCGCTTTCATTTAGATTCTCAACATTAGACTTAAAGTTATTTACAGCTTGATTAACACTTGATATTACTTTGTATAATGAATCTAGCATCTTGTTGAAAGCATTCTCAAGATAGCCTATTTCATTAGTAGACGTAACCTTTACTCTCTTAGTTAAATCACCTTTTGCAATCTCATCAGCTATTAAAGCAAGATTTTCTATTGGGGCAGAAAATTTCTTAGCAGTAAATGAAGTTAATATTATAGTGACTAATATTGCAAGTACTATTATTACAAGTGTTCTGATAAGATTTGTAACCGCTCCTGCATTGATTTCATTTTGGTTTTGTTCTATAATAACTCCCCAACCAGTCGATGAAACAGGAGTAAATGCTCCTACTACTATAGTATTTGAATCATTTGCATAAGTATCTATATTTGTTTTTCCTTCAAGTGCTCCAATAGCTCCTTTTATTTTGTTTTCTTTAGCATTGAATTGTGTTACTACCTTGTTATTAAAGTCAGGATGCGCTATAGTTATACCTTGCTTATCAACTATGTATGCGATACCAGTCTTTCCAATCTTATTTTCTGTAGCTAAGCTGGTAATATCCTTTAAGCTAATATTTGCAGCTATAACACCTTTTGTTTGATTTAATGCATTTTTTATTGGCATTGATACAATAACTGCTGGGATTCTATCATCCATATACGAATCCGATACATATTTTTCTCCTTTGGAAGCTTTAGTAAACCATTCTTCACTTCTAGCATTTATACCTGCTCTCATGTTTTTGGTTGAAATAAGTTGATTTCCTTTAGTGTCATAAATTTGAATAGAATTAATATACTCTAGGTTGGTAGTCGTTGATATAAGAATAGTTCTAGCTTTTTGTATATCCATATTGGTAAAATCATGTGTAGTTGATAAGCTTTGTAAAACATCAAACGAGCCGTCTATGTACATATCTACCTGTTTCGCAATAGATTTGGCCATATTGAGATTCATTTCTTTTATATGGTCTGAGCTTTGCTTTCCTTCAAAATAGAAGTTTAAAAACCCTGTAAACAGTATAGGTATGATAGTTAGTAATAAAACTATTATTGCTATTTGATTTTTAATCCTACTTTGTACGTTAAGTTTTTTAGTACTAGCATTTTTCTTAAAACTCAAGTTTAGTTTTTTACTTGATTTCTTTGTAGAATTGTTGCTTCCCCTGTTTTTTTCGTTTTTTAGCTTTTTGAATTTAAGCTTTGAAAAAGTGATCTTTTTGCTTTTACCCTTAAATATTCCCATATAACCACTCCTTTGTCAAAAAACAATATGATAATATAATTTATACCATAAAATATATACAATACCTATTCTATTTCTACAAATTTTACTCTAATCCTTTATTTTAAGAGAAGAAAAAAGAAAAAAAAGCCGACACATTAGTGACGGCTACTTAGCTCTATTTTTAAGATATTCATTTATAAACAAATCTATGCTGCCATCCATTACACTTGAAGTATTTCCAGTTTCAGTATTTGTTCTATGATCTTTTACTAGACTGTATGGATGAAAGACATATGATCGTATCTGTGAACCCCAAGCAATTTGATTGTATTGACCTTGAAGGTCTTCAATTTTTTCCTTCTGCTCAGCTTCTTTAAGCTCAATAAGCTTTGCCATCAGCATTTTCATTGCTGTTGCCCTATTACTATGCTGAGACCTTTCGCTCTGACACTGCACTACTAGACCTGTAGGAACATGTGTTATCCTAATAGCAGAGTCTGTAGTGTTGACATGCTGTCCACCAGCACCACCCGATCTATATGTGTCTATCTTCAAATCGCTAGGATTTATATCTATATCTATCTCATCACCTAGCTCTGGAAAAACATCAACTGATGCAAATGAAGTATGTCTTCTCCCTGAAGAATCAAATGGAGATATCCTAACAAGTCTGTGAACTCCTTTCTCAGCTTTTAGGTATCCATAAGAATTAAGTCCTTTTATAAGCAAAGTCACACTCCTTATACCACCTTCAGTATCTGGCAATATATCAAGAATCTGTACTGAATATCCTTTACTCTCACTCCATCTCTTATACATCCTTAAGAGCATCTCTGCCCAATCTTGAGCCTCAAGACCTCCAGCTCCAGCATGTATAGATAGTATGGCATTATTTTTGTCATGCTCTCCACTCAATAAAGTATTTATTCTGAATACATCTACTTTTTCTTCAGCAGCTGCAATACTGTCTACTATATCCTTTTCTAATGATGATTCTTCCTCTTCAACAGCCAACTCTATCATGATTTCAATGTCATCAAGCTGATCAACTATTTCCTCATATTTATTGAGTTTATCTTTTAAAATATTAGCTTCTTGAACTATTTTTTGAGCTTTTTGAACATCACTCCAGAAGTCGGACTCTAAAGCCTTAGCATCTAGCTCTTCAATCTGATTTTTTAGTTTAGACAAGTCAAAGGGAAACACCTATTTCTTTTACTGTCTCTCTAAGAGTTGACAGCCTGTCTTTATAGCTTTCAATTTCTAACAAATTATCTACTCCTTCCTCTATTCGTTTTGTCCACAACACTTTTTATATTTCTTACCGCTACCGCATGGACAAGGGTCATTTCTTCCTATCTTTTCACCCTTTACTACTGTCTTCGGCTTATTTTCACCATCTCCGTGATTTGTAGCTGTAACCTCGACTACTCTTTCTCTTTCAATATTCTCAGCTCTTTGAAGATGATATAAGCTCTTAACAGTCTCTTCCTGTATACCTTTGATCATTTCCTCAAACATATCAAAGCCTTCTATTTGATAAGCTCTTACAGGGTCTTCATTTCCTAATGCCCTTAGCCCTATACCTTGTTTTAGCTGATCCATAGCATCTATATGATCCATCCATCTAGTGTCAACGGCTCTTAATAATATAACTCGTTCAAGCTCTCTAAGAACAGACTCTCCAAGTTCATTTTCCTTATCATCATACAGTTTAGCTGCTATATTGATTAAAATCTCCTTTAGGCTCTCTTTTGTAAGTTCTTCTGGTTTCTCAATATTAAACAACCCTTTTATAGGGATTAAGTTTGCTACATAATTCTCTAACCCTCTTAAGTCCCATTCTTCAGGATATTTTATTCCTTCTGTATATATACCTATTGCATTATCAATAATATTTTCAACCATTGTAAGAACATGATCTCTTAAATTTTCACCTTCTAAAACTTTTCTTCTCTCTTCATATATAACTTCTCTTTGCTTATTCATAACATCATCATATTGTAGTACATGCTTTCTGACACTAAAGTTTCGAGCTTCTATTCTTGTTTGAGCTCCTTCAATTGACTTTGAAAGCAGTTTATGTTCAAGTGGCTCATCATCTGGCATGCCCAATGATTCTACCATTCCCTTTATTCTTTCACTTCCAAACAATCTCATCAAGTCATCTTCTAATGAAACAAAAAATCTTGACGATCCTGGGTCTCCTTGACGTCCAGAACGACCTCTTAACTGGTTATCTATACGTCTTGATTCATGTCTTTCTGTACCTACTATGTGAAGTCCTCCGGCCTTAATAACATTTTGGTTTTCATCCTTTATTGCTTCTTTTGCTTTGACTAAAAGATCTCTATAAACCTTTCTAGCTTCTATTATCTCTGGATCATTAGTGTCTGCAAAGCTGTCAGCTAATGAAATCACATGGTCACTATAGCCTTTTTTCCTCATTTCACTTTTTGCAATAAATTCTGGGTTACCACCCAATAGTATGTCGGTACCACGACCTGCCATATTAGTAGCAATAGTTACTGCTCTAAATCTACCAGCCTGCGCAACTATTTCTGCCTCTCTCTCATGCTGTTTAGCATTTAAAACCTCATGCTTTATTCCTTCCTTTTTAAGCATTTTGCTTAAAATTTCTGATCTTTCAATAGAAATAGTACCTACAAGTACTGGTTGACCTATGTTATTCTTTTCCTTTATTTCATTTACAACTGCTCTGAATTTTGCTTCTTCGTTCTTATATACTGAATCAGGTAAATCCATTCTAATAACTGGCTTGTTAGTTGGTACCTCTATAACATCGACATTATATATCTCTCTAAATTCATCTTCTTCAGTCTTTGCCGTACCAGTCATACCAGAAAGCTTTTTATACATTCTGAAATAGTTCTGGAAGGTTATAGTTGCTAAGGTCTTAGATTCTCTTCTAACATCTAATCCTTCTTTTGCTTCTATTGCTTGATGCAGACCCTCACTATATCTTCTACCAAACATAAGTCTTCCAGTAAACTCATCTACTATTACAACCTCACCATCTTTTACTACATAATCAGTATCTCTTTTCATAAGATTATGTGCCTTAAGCGCTTGATTTATGTGATGAGATATTTCCATGTTCGAAGCATCAGCAAGATTCTCTATACTAAAGAATTTCTCTGCTTTTTCTACCCCTTTTTCAGTTATAACTACATTTCTAGCCTTTTCATCAACTGTAAAATCTACTGTCTCTTCCTTATGTTCTCTGTCAAATCTACTGCTCTTTTCCTCATTAGGGTCGATTATTCTTCCTTTAAGAGTTTGAACAAAAGTATTAGCAGCAAAATAGAGTTTTGTAGATTTATCTCCCATTCCTGAAATGATGAGTGGAGTTCTAGCTTCATCAATTAAGATACTATCTACCTCATCGACTACTGCAAAGTTTAAGTCTCTTTGAACCATTTCAGATTTATATATGACCATGTTATCTCTCAAATAATCAAATCCAAACTCGTTATTTGTTCCATATGTTATGTCACAGCCATAGGCTTCTTTTCTAGCAATGTTATCCATATCATGAAGTATACATCCTGTGTTGAGTCCTAAAAATTCATAAACCTTGCCCATTTCTTCACTTTGATATTTAGCAAGGTAATCATTTACAGTTACTATATGAACTCCTTTACCTGTCAAACCATTTAAATAACCAGGCAATGTAGCCGCTAACGTTTTACCTTCACCAGTTTTCATCTCAGCTATTCTACCTTGATGCAATACTATTCCACCTATTAGCTGCACCCTAAAAGGTCTCTTGCCTAGTACTCTATCAGCAGCCTCTCTGACTACTGCAAATGCTTCTGGCAGTATATCGTCTAGTGTCTCACCATTATCTATTCTATTTCTAAATCCATCTGTCTTAGATCTCAATTCTACATCCGTTAATCTTTTCATGTCTTCTTCTAAGGATTCTATTTTCTCTACTATGGGTTCTATTCTTTTTATTTCTCTATCACTATAGGTGCCAAAAACCTTTTCAAATAGCTTTTTCATGTGCTTTCACCTCAAATTAAATAATTTGCTTTATCAATATATTTTATCACTAATGTCAATATGTTACAAGAGTACACGTGCTCTACAGTCTGCCTCTATACTTAAACCTTATCATATTCGCCCTATCATAGCCTTCATTTAACATAATACTCTGTACAAACAAGAACAGGCCAAGAGCTATTATAATATCTCCAACACTAAGTATCTGAGGATATGGATAAGGCTGCGGAACTGTTATAATGTCTCCTAAAAACGCATATTTTGTACTCTCTGCTAGTGGTGTATATAATGTAACTTTTCCACCTTCAACCATAGTAGCTAAGTCACTAAACCCTATTAGCTTTAGCGATTCAACAGATATAGGTGTTTTCCCGCCATTTGTAAAAAATACAAATAGATTTGCAAGCGTACCAATAATTACAACCCAAAGTGATCTGTAATTTATATTAAGTAGTATACCTATAAATAATAATACGTAGGATGCTATGTATATTTCCTTTATATATTTAAGCACAATGTGATTACCACTTAAGCCAAATAAAATTATACCTACCTGTAAAATAACGGCCAGTATAAATGTCCAAACTTTTGTAAATCGTATGTGTGAAAACCTTGAAAGCTTCCCTCCTCTGATTAATCCAATAACTATTGAAGCTAATAAACTTTCTATAAGCAATGTGAATCTCCCCCTTTTGCTATTATCCCTATAGTAGTCTAAGTTCTATATTTTATTATAAATCCCTTTTTTTAGTCGCAGCAAAAAGCGGTAGAGATTTTTTCTCTACCGCTTTTATATCTATTTTTTAGAATTGAGGCTCTATTAAGCCATAATTTCCATCTTTTCTTTTATAAACTACATTCACTTCATCAGTATCAGCATTTCTAAATACAAAGAAGCTATGTCTTAGTAGCTCCATTTGAAGTACTGCTTCCTCTTCGTCCATAGGCTTTAATGCAAATTTCTTTGTTTTTACTATACTTGGCTCCTTATCTTGATCTGCTGGAGGAAGTGCTTGAATGTTTTCAAATCTAATTGTCTCTAGACCCTTATTTCTTTTTTGAAGCTTTGTTTTGTGTTTTCTAATCTGTCTTTCTAATACATCCACTACATTATCAATTGAATTATACATATCTTCAGTTGCTTCTTCTGCTCTTAAAATAGCTCCTGAAAAAGGAATTGTGACCTCAATAATCTGTCTATTTTTCTCA
This sequence comes from Brassicibacter mesophilus, assembly GCF_050433385.1. Taxonomy (NCBI): domain Bacteria; kingdom Bacillati; phylum Bacillota; class Tissierellia; order Tissierellales; family Thermohalobacteraceae; genus Brassicibacter; species Brassicibacter mesophilus. The sequence goes on along the minus strand of NZ_JBNPXI010000019.1, from coordinate 40,234 downwards.
ACACTTAATGTTGCATCTACTGGTACATTCTCAACAAAGTATTTATCTAACTTACTTAATTTCTTTTCTGTTACATCCTTTAGAGCGTCTGTTACCTCCATATTTTTTCCGCTAATAGTAAATTTCATATACTCCAACTCCTTTCAGTATAAATATTTGAAAAAAAGATAAAGATATTAAGTATCATTAGTATTTATTTTTATTATATATTTCAACAAATTTTCTTTATCTCCTTCAAACTTTCGAAATATTTTGTAAAATTTTCATCAATATATTTTGAAATTATTTATTCTTTATTTATATATATGATACCCACAACATGTCTTAATTAACATTAATTTTATTTTTCATATTTTTTACTTTACTTTAATGATTTCCGCATTCAACAAAATATCTGAAATTTATCCTATAATAAATTTACATTAATAAAATACCTGTCTTCAAGATGCACCATTATTAGATACTGGTTAATGTCTTACTGCATATTAAGTTAATGTTTCTACATTAAATTAATATAATGTAACACCATTTTACAATTACATACTATTTAAAACAATAAAAAATATGATATTTATGCACTTATATGCATAATAAATTACTTGTTTATCCACAGCATTGATGTTATTATTATGTGGATATAATATAGTGTGTTTTGTGGATAATGTGTATAAGTCTGTGGAAAACTGTTAATTTGTACATGCTATAGTGTGGAAAAACACGTGTGTACACAGTGGAAAACTGTCATTTCTACAAGTTTTGAGATATTGTTTGTAATTTTATCAATTTTTTAACGATTATAGTTATTCTTTTTATTGTGGATAATAAATATTAAGATACTATATATTGATATTAAAATACTTATAATTCAGCACATATAGTATAAGTATATGCAACAAAAAACAGAGATATTAGCTTCTATTTTGAATATTTATCCGATTAATTTTTCTGATGAATAAATAGAACCCCATATAGTAGAAAGGAGGTTTATATTTTCATTGTTATTTTTTTAATATTCTGAAAATAGTGTTTACAAATAGAATTTTTTGCTGTATAATTTAATTAATAGAACAAGGTAGCTCTATACCGACCAAAGATTATGAGTAAGTTGTTTATTTTTTTATTAGTGTAAGTTTAGTTAATTGAAGGATGCAATATAAGGATTTAATGTTAAGCTAAGATTTTAATAAATAGTTTGAAGATTATAAGTGTTTAACAAATTTAAAAATTACAATTAGACGTAAAAATATAAGAAAGGATTATAAAGGTAAAAGATAATTAGAAAGAGTGATAAATTGTTCAATGATGTTCCACCAAAAACGTTAGCTGGTTGGTACACCTACCTTAGTATCTATTATTAAAAGGACGGATTTTTTCTTAGATTTGAAATTATCCGTCCTTAGGTCTTTTTTGTATTTATAGTTACAGAAAATCATCTAACTGATAAGCCCTATTCCATAAGTTCAAATCTGTTAACTAATTTCCCCTCAACTTCAACCTTTTCTAGGAACATAGAGAGTGGTCTTACCCATATCCCATATTCTCCATAAAGTGCTTGATATACTACTAAATCTTCTAGCGTCTCAGAATGTTTTGCTAGGTTTAGTACAAGATAATCTTTACCTTTAAAATGCTTATATTTCTTGCCTATTTTTACATCTGTGCTATTCTCCACACAAATCTCTCCCTTGTAAGTTAATAAGACTTATTTTCCCATACACAAACTTTATTACGGCCATAACGCTTTGCTTGGTATAAAGCATTATCTGCATCACCAAATAAGGCCTGTGGATCTGCTTTCTTTTTGGGGATTATACTAGCTAAGCCAATGCTTAAAGTTTGATAATTGCTAATTGGTGAATACTCGTGCTCTATTTTAAGGTTGTGCAGTGCTTCTATAATATTATTTGCTATTTTTTTCGATTGTTCTATACCTATACTAGGAAACAACACTATAAATTCATCACCACCATAGCGAGCTACAGACCCTCCGTATTTTTCTGCTTCACTTTTTAGTAATAAAGCTATTTTGGTTAAAAGTTCGTCTCCTTTAAGATGTCCGTAATTGTCATTATACTCTTTAAAATAGTCTAAGTCTATTAAAAGTAACGAAAGCTCTTGATTACGTTCAATGCCTTTTTCCCATTCTTCTTCAAATATCTCACGAAACTTTCGTCGATTAAGTATCAACGTCAGATCATCAATATTCGAAAGTAATTCTTTTTCTTTAGCATATTTTTCTGCACTTTTCGCTTTAAATCCAAGATGTATTGCTACTGTTCCAATAATTAAATTAATAATGATAAAACTAAATATCCATATTAGGTATTCGTCTAAAACTGTATTATACTTTGACATAAATATATCTACACCTATTAGCCCTACATAATTTCCCTTTTCATCATAAAAAGGTGCATATCCAGTTATATAATCACCCCATCTATCTTTAACAACATGACAAGATGGTTTTTTACTTTTATACGCATTTAAAAACTCTTCGTCCATTACGTTATACCTATCTTTGTCTACATACCATCGGCCACCAGTGTCCTTCATTCGCACCTCATCGCTTATCACTGCATCTAATAAGTATATGCTCTGTAAAGGAGTTCCTGCTTTTGCATTGTATGTCTCTTCTTCACCATGCTCAACAGTATATTTTTCTTTTGAATCTAATAAAGGAGCTTCAAGATAAACATATTTAATATCAGAGTCTTTGATTACTGCTCTTACATCATTCTCAAACTCCATATTTATAGGATCCTTTAACACTTGGTTAAAATCTAATTCAAGCAGTCTTTTGATGTCTTCTTCTTTTAAAACAAACCTTTGTGCTATATCTTTTGCTAACAGCATTGCTTTATTACCTAGCTGTTCTTTAATGTTTTCTGCAATCCTGGCATATGAAAAATATGATAAGAACACTGTTAAACTAACCCAAACAACTATAATTACTATCAAATACTCTCTGTAGTATAACTTTACTTTGCCACCGACTAATTTTTTCACTATACAATTCTTCACCTCAGCGCAATAATTTTGTAAATATAATTATATACATGTTATCTTAATTTTCTTTATATTTCAACATTTTTCTACATAATTTTACAAATATTATGTTGCTGGTAACATAAAAAAAGACTCCATTACAGAGTCCTTATAATTTACTATATTTTTTACAACATGAGAAGTTATTGACTGCTCTATTGCTTTTAGATCATTGTTACATGAAACTTGTAAAAAAGATTAATTAGTCTTCACACAATCTACATCCCCATAGTTCCATACTGCTCTATCCTTCTCTAATTTAGCCAGGAACCATTTAGGCAATTCGAAAGAATCGTGTAAATAGCCTTTAATTAGATCAATTCTAGCATCATTACTATTCCATTTGTTAGGATGTGATTTTAAAAATACTACAAAATCTTTTGGTTTTACTCTAAAAATTCCCTTTTCACCAAATCTTTTACCTTTTATGTAACCATCCCTTACCCATCTGTATATTAAATTAGGATCTTTGTTTAACAAATATCCAATATCACCTGTAGTCAAATACTCTCCATTTCCTATTCGAGAAGGTCCCAAGCCTAATTCTAGAGCCTTTTTTTTAACAGATAATTCTGTTCTATTTAACAGTGTTGCAATATAATCTGTCGTCAGTATCCCCCACTTTTCACTTAACAACTCAATGTCTTCTAATGACCAACACGCTACTTTATTTGTTAATCCTAATCTCTTTGCTTTCTTAAATATAGAATCTCTAGTTCTATTAAGGGTCTTTGCCATATCATTTAGACTTGTTGTAGTATAGTTTTTTAATAAATATTCTACTTCGTTTTTTTCCCATCTCTGGTATCCCATATCCCAATTCTCCTTTACATTTTTTCTTATATTTGCCATATGGATATAATAGCATATTTTTACTATTACTGAGGTCGGAATTTTACTTAATAAACCCTAAATAGTTCTAAAGTCTTACGTCCAAATCTTCTAATAAAAAAACTCCTTGAACAGATATATCTGTCCAAGGAGTTCTTATAATGTATAACTATTTATTCAGTCTAACATTATTCTATTTTTTAATATTAAAGCAATTAGTTTTTCTGATCAATAAACATTGTTCCATACGAAATAGCATTGTAGCTCTTATTCATCTTTTGACCTTGCCTAAGATTTTTAAGCTTTTCTTTTGTCCCTTCAAGCTTTTCCTTCATTAATAGATTATTTTCATCATCAATTACATTTATGGCTTTTAGTGTAGCATTTATTTCATCTATTCTGATAATTAGGCTATCAATGCAAGGGTACTCTGTACTGTTTATCTGACTTATAGAATCTATGCCTAGATTAACTTTTAGCTCATTAAGTTTGAGTAAATAAGTTGAATCTATTTCGTCTATTGCATTGATTTTGCTTTGAAAAGTATTTAAAGTAGATTCAATGTCTTCCATATTCTCTTTTTCAATTGCTTCTTTCTGCTTTAGCTTAAGGTTTAAAAAGCCTTTCAATTCTTTAAGTTTTTTATCTGTTAATGAAATCATTTCGCGTATACTGCTTTCCACCATGTTATCTACTCCTAGCTTATAGAGCTCCATATTTTATCTTTCTAGCTTTTTTCATAGCTTCTTTCCATGTGTCTCTTATTTCTTCTATTAAGAGTAGTGCTTCATCTAAAAGCTGAATGTCTTTTTTTATATTAGCATCTACCAACTTTTCTAAAATAAAGTTATAAATATTTCCGAGATTATGAGATACTTCATAGTTCATATCTAGTGTATTATTTAACTCTATTATTATATCCTGCGCTCTCTTTATAGAATTATTAGCTTTTTCTACTTCTTTATTCTCTATGTGATGCTTTCCTAAATTGATAAACTTTATAGCTCCATTATAAAGCATTAAAGTCAATTCTTCAGGTGATGCTGTCATGATTGAATTCTGCTGATATTGTTGATACATATTATTATAAGTCATTACTATATCCTCACCCTTTCAAATTAATCTTACATACCACCCAACTGCTGTGCTATCCAAGAACTTTGATTATTCATCTGCTGCACAAGTTTCTCCATAGTAGCAAATTTCTGATAATATCTATCTTCTGTTCTAATTAAATCTGCATTTAACGCATCTATTCTACTATTTAGGTCACTTACATCTTCATCTAGTAAACTTATACTACCGTGAACAGTAACAAATTCTATCAGCATATTGCGACTAACGCTTTTAAATAAGCTTGATTCATCGCCTGTACCGGCCTTATTTATTACTTCTTTCATTCCATCTATCATCAAGCCATACATCCTAGTTATAACGCCACCTGTTCCTTGAACAGTTGTTGTATTGCCATCAGCATCCGTTTGTGTAATTGGCCCTGCTTCTTTAAATAACAATTCTAAAACTCCATCTACATTTTCTGATATAGCTTTTTTAAGCTTCTCTTCATCTATTTCTAGCTTTCCACCTACAGATCCTGCTGCCCATTTTTCAGTAGATATACCAATTTTATAAAGTGCATTAATCGAATCATCTTCTATTCCTTCAACTGAAGCATATAATGAGCTTCTAACCTTCTGCATAGTGCTAGATATTATAGAATCATTTCTTAAAAGTCCACTCTTTGCTTTTTCTTCCCATAATTCTATTTCTTTTTCACTCATGGCCTCTTTTTGTTCTTTAGTTAATGGAGAAAAATCTCTGTATTGCTTTTCACCAACAAGCCTACCCATTTTTTCTACTATCTCATTATACTGATCAACAAAGCCTTTTATCTTATCATACACTCCATCAGTATCTGTGTCTACTTTTATAGTTGTAGTGCCTTCAGCTTTTATATCAAAGCTAATGCCATTTATGGTAAATTGGTTAGTTGGTTGTTTTATGCCTGTTGCGCCAGCAAAATCTACTAGTGCATCAACACCATTATATTCTGTCCCTATTGAAAGATTTTTAGTTAACTTTGTTCCATCTGATGAATATGAGGTAACATTGAGCTGTAAAGCATTAATAAATGATTCTCCTTTAGATCCAGATACAGCACTTATATTAAGTACCGCATTTTCACCAGTGGTGTTTGTTTGCATGAAAAGTCTACCTATACTAGAATCATAAGATGCCTGTACCCCCGCATCTGATGAGTTAATCTTCTTGACTATTGAACTCATATTATCGGTTTTATCAATAGTAATTGTCTTTTCATTAATTTTAAACTCAAAAGTATCACCATCGTTTAATCCTGCTAATATATTATTTAAATCAGTATCCACATTTGCTCCACTAGCAGCCTTTACACCATCAGCTAGTCTATGTACTTTAACCTCGTAACTTCCATTGATAGCACCTGAAGTCGTGCTTACTTTGGCTACACTCTCGTTCGATGAGATAGCTTTCTTTACCCAGGTTAAACTACTCAAAGATTTACTGTACATATTACCTGTATATGATGTACCTGTTAATCCAAATTCTTTCTTAGTATTTAATATAAAATTTGCGAAATCTTTGTTAATTGAGTTATACAACTGCTGTCTCCATTGTAAGCGCTGTTTATCCTGTTCTACTTTATCTACTCTTGTTCTTTCTGCCTTCATAAGATCCTTTATCATTTGTTCTGTGTCTATTCCAGACAAACCAGTTAATCTTATTGTACTCACAATATCGCCTCCTTAGTTTAAATCTTCTTATCAACTATTATCCCTGCCATTTCCCATAGCTTTGCAACCATATCAAGTATTTTTTCTGGTGGGATTTCTCTTATTACTTCATCTGTGTTTGTATCTATAACCTTTACCATTATCTCTTTGGTTTTATCATGGATAGAAAACTCAAGCTTTCTATCATAGACATTTACACTCTTATTTGCTGATTCTATAGCATGAATCAATTCTTCCTCACTAACTCTTTTATTAAAGCTCTCGTTCCCAATATGTGATGGCACATTTACAGTTCTATTTTTGCTAACTACTTTAACTGGTTTATCTTCCCCTGTAAGACGCTGTGAGCCATATACTAATTGAGATGATGTAACCCCTTCAACTCGCACCATAACTCCTCCCTTTATATTTCTACTTCTAATATCGACAAGAATAAGAGTATACTTTAGATTGATAAACAAAATAAATAGAAAAATTGAAATCATGCGGCTATAATAACAAGTACTAACTCATTAATGAGATAGACTTAATAAAAGCATTAGGAAAGCACCTTAAATTGTATGTTTTATGCAATATAAGGTGCTTTCCTATGAGTAATAAATGATGAAAATATTTAATATTTTCAATTCTTATCTGCTTTAAAATAATTATATTATTTATAAGAACTCTACTGAATTTCTATACACACTTTTTAAAGAAACATTAGTAATTTGACCATCTGTTGTTCTAATTAAAATACTTGGATTTACTAGATCTATCATTATAATTTCTCCTATACTTCCTTCCTTCGAGGAAAGCTTTATTTTTTGTCCAATAAAATAGTCATATATTCTCTTTTCAAAAATATATAATATATCTAAATCAACTTCATTAAAATGTTCTTCCTTTATTCTATTTACGGCCTTTAGTGGGTTTTCGCCTTCATGTAAAGTATAATGAGTATATAGGTGAGAAATATATATAATTCTTGAGAACAATGGTATTTTAGGTACCTCTATTCTTAGAGGAAATCCTGTTTTATTAAAGTTTTCATGGTGACGAAATATTACTTTTTCACCTTCCGCATCTATGAAGTCAGAGTTTTTTAATATTGTGACACTATGTATTATATGTTTATTATACTCGCTTTGACTATCTTCCGATAAGTTGCAATGATTAAATCTTATATCAGCCGGCACTTTTAATAATCCTATATCAGCAACCATAGTCAATATAAACAATTCCTTATTTCTTTCTTTTTCTAGCTTAAGCCATTTCCCAATCATATAGCTTACAATAGCCATACTATAGCAATGCATGTATAGAGACTTGTCTTCCTTTTTCATTTTTTCTATTACCTGAAAAATTCCAGTAGTAGCATTAAAGATTTTCATAGTTTTTTCAATCTCGCATTTCAATTCATTAATTTCATCATAAATATCCTTATCTATCTTATCAAATATCTTTTCTATATTCTTTTTAGATTTAAGAAGATCTTTTCTAAAAAAATCTTTGTCTTCTACATAGCCTGTCTCAAAAATATCATCTGTTATATCCTTATTGTTTTCCTCTTCTTTTACAGGTTCACTATCAATATCTTCAATGATTTCTTCTTGAGAATCTAGTATTTCTTGTAGCTGAGTACTGCTTATTGACTCTTCGATTTTTATTCCTAAAGTATTAATATCATTTTCGCCAAGTATCTTTTGAGCTCTATTAGCTGTGGTAGAATCTTTAATTCTATATCCTTTAGCTAAGACAACACTTCCATATTTATTACGAACCTCCTCATCTACAATCATTCCCTCTTGAATCATATGTATAGGAACTAAAAACTGTCTAAAAAAAACCTCTTCTTTCTTCAAAATAATAACACTCCCCTTTAGTGCTTTTCATAAAACATATTACACGCTTTAATACTTCTGTTTATTTTCAAATGATGATTTAATATATAATTATGGCATTTCCTCCTTATTCAAACTGTTTTACTCCACATCCCATAATTGTATTGTCTAGGGATATTTTATCATAATTTTCCTACACTAAAGTCCTATTTCGTGTCATTATAGGCAAAATAGTGCTCTGGTCTCACTTGTCATTCCAACACATTCAATTACTCTTTATAGCTCTTCTTTGTTAAATGTTCTAGTAATTTATACTTGGATGAAAAAATCTCTTGGATAAATAGTATACATCCAAGAGATTTCTCAGTTTACCTAAAGATAGATTCTCAAAATTTTTTGTCCTACAGTTTTAATTGAAAAACAGTACTAAAATATTGCTTTACATGTAGATTTCGACACATTGCATAAAAATTATAAAGACTCAAAAGAGTCTTTATAATTTGATGTCAACATTACCTCCTACATGTGGAGATACAGACATTTCCATTGCTTTAGTTGATGTTTGAAGCATCTTAGTTAAATCTACTGCTTGTGCCTTAGATGCGTCCATTGACAGCTTTAATACCGAAAGGCTAGCCTGATGCTGTACGTTTGACTGGCTAACCATAGTTGACATTGCTGCTATATCCATGTTATCCACTCCTTTCAAAATTAAGTCAAAGTGCAGTCACTTAGTTATTCGTACTAGTAACTGCAGTTTCACCAAGTGTAATGCTGTTTATTCTATTGAAATACATGTCTGTATAATATTTCATGTAGTCTCCCGAAACAATATCCTCCATCCACTCTTGATTGTCTAAATACCACTGAATGGTCATAGCAATACCTTCTTTGAATGTATAAGAAGGACTCCAGTGTAATTCTTTTGTTATCTTAGAGTTATCTATAGCATATCTTCTGTCATGGCCTAATCTATCTGTCACATAGGTTATTAACTCTTCACTTCTATCGAGATATTTTAATATGAGTTTCACTATTTCAATATTTTCTTTTTCATTATTTCCACCTATATTATAAACTTCTCCTAGCTTACCTTTATGTAAAACTGTCTCAATAGCTATGCAATGGTCTTTTACATGAAGCCAATCTCTTACTTGTTTTCCGTCTCCATACACAGGAAGAGGTTTAGCTTTTAACGCATTATTAATCATAAGTGGTATTAATTTTTCAGGGAACTGATAAGGTCCATAATTATTAGAGCAGCGAGTAATATTTACAGGAAGCCCATAGGTTTCATGATACGCTCTTACCAGCATATCTGCTGAAGCTTTTGATGCTGAATAGGGGCTATTAGGAACTATGTTATTTTCCTCAGTAAAATATCCCTCTCTACCTAATGATCCATATACTTCATCGGTAGATACTTGTATGTATTTAACTCCTTCTCTGTAGTCTCTGGAATACTTATTACAAGGCTCTATTTTCCAATAGTTTTTTGCAGTATCAAGTAATACTTGTGTTCCTAAAACATTAGTTTTAAGAAAAACCTCTGGTTCTTCTATACTTCTATCTACATGAGATTCTGCTGCAAAATTAATCACTACATTTATATCATAGTTCTCAAATATTTCTTCAAGTAATACCTTGTCACATATATCACCCTTGATAAATTGATATCTTTCATCTTCAGCAATATCTTCAAGGTTCTTTAAATTGCCTGCATATGTTAACTTATCTAAATTAATAATATTATAATCATATTTTGAAAGCATGTGTTTTATAAAGTTTGACCCTATGAACCCTGCTCCACCCGTAACTAAAATGTGCATAGCATACTCCTCCAAAAAACTTAATAGATTTCCAATTCTCCTGCAATGCTTAATAAATATTTACCATATTCAGTTTTTTCATATTCTTTTCCTAAAGACACTAGCTCTTCTCTAGATATCCATTTGTTTCTATAGGCAATTTCCTCTAAACAACTAATATAAAGACCTGTTCTTTCCTGCATTGTTTTAACAAAATTACATGCATTAGCGAGACCGTCATAAGTACCAGTATCTAACCAAGCAAATCCTCTTCCTAATAATTCAACTCTAAGTTTTCCTTCGTTAAGGTATGTCCTATTTAAGTCTGTAATTTCTAATTCCCCACGTGCAGAAGGTTTAAGATTTTTAGCTCTTTCTACCACACTATTGTCATAATAATAAAGTCCTGGAACTGCATAGTGAGATTTAGGTCTGTTTGGCTTTTCTTCTATTGATAGTACATTGTTATTATTATCAAATTCAACTACTCCAAATTCTCTAGGGTCAGGCACGTAATAACCAAATATTACTGCATCGTCTTTAACTTTAGATGCATTTGCAAGTCTGGGTACAAAGCCTTGTCCATAAAATATGTTATCTCCTAGTATCAGGCATACACTATCCTCACCTATGAATTCTTCTCCGACTATAAAAGCATCTGCAAGTCCTTTGGGCTTTTCTTGGATTTTGTATTCAAATCTCATCCCAAGATTAGAACCATCTCCAAGTAAATTTTTATAAAAATCTATATATTCTGGGTTTGAAATAATAAGGACTTCTTTGATATTCGATAACATAAGTACTGATAAAGGATAGTATATCATTGGTTTATCGTAAATCGGTAGTAATTGCTTACTAATTCCTTTTGTTATGGGGTAGAGTCTTGAACCAGAACCGCCTGCTAGGATTATTCCTTTCAATTTCAATTAACCTCCATTTAATTTCGTTTATACTATGTTCAACGTTAACTTATTTCTTATATTGTTTATCTATTCCAATTTTTATCTATTAGCTATTATACTCACGCTCTCTTTCCATAATAAAGATAAAACACTTACTTACCAATATTTTTTTCTATATTCTTCAGCTAATTTCAAGATTGTATTTTTATCTCTAGCTTTCAGCTTTTTTATAGGACAACCAGCATATAAATGATACGGTTCTGTTTTACTATTAACCAAACTGTTTGCACCTATCGATGTTCCCTCTTCAATAATACTACCTGGCAATACAACAGTATTAGCTCCGACTAATGCATATTTTTTTATATTAATAGATGCAGTAAATACATTTTTAAATTCGTTTAATACAGTAGGATTATTTAAATATGCCCCCATATAGTCGTCACTACTTGTAAATATTTTTACGCCTGACGAAATACCAGAAAAATCCTCTATGATAAATTCATCATTTCCTGTTATAGTCACATAGCTAGCTATATGAACATTGTTTCCAATAACCACTCTTTTTTTAGCAATTATTAATACGAAGTCATCAATTATTACATTGTTCCCTATTTCAATATTTTCTGGATAAATTAGCTTAGAAGTATCATATATTTTTACATTCTTACCTATTTTTTTAAACTTACTGTTCATTAAAACACCTCCTTCGTTATCATACATTGTTGTTAACTATTTCTATTATTTGCAATTGTTCATTATATTTTAAAGAATCAGACAATGGTAAGCAAAGTATCTTTTTTGCTACCTCGTTTGATACATGCATTTTTTCACTATTTACATAACCCAAGTTATCTAATGAAGGATAAAAATATCTTCTAGGATAAATGTCATTGTTATTTAGATCTTTTAAACAATTACAGAGGTTTTCTTCATCCTCAAATACAACAGGAAAATAGCTGTAGTTATGACTGCAATTATCATTATAGCTTTGTAGAATAATTTTATTGTTATTGCTTAGTATATTATAATAATTGTCGTATACTTTTTTTCTTTTGCTTAATATTATATTAATATCATCCAGCACACAAAGTCCCATAGCAGCTTGAAATTCATTCATTTTTCCATTTGTACCTAAGTATTTGATTTCTTTAGTTTCATCTATACCAAAATTAATCATTGCTTTTGCTTTCTCATATAATTTATCGTCATTGATAATTAAAGCTCCACCTTCAATAGTATGGAAGATTTTAGTAGCATGAAAACTCAAAGTAGAAATATCTCCATAATTTAATATGCTTTTCCCATTATATTTTACTCCAAAAGCATGTGATGCATCATATATGACTTTTAGATTGTATTCATTTGATATTCTGGAAATCTCTTCTACATCGCATCCATTGCCAAAAACATGCACTGGGACAATAGAAGATGTTTTTTTATTTATTCTTTCCATAATCTTATTACAATCAATATTAAAAGTTTTACTATTAATATCTGAAAAAACTGGCTGCAATCCTTCCCACACTATACTACTAGCAGTCGCCACAAAAGAGAAAGGGGTAGTAATCACTTCTCCTTTTAAATTAAGTAATTTGTATGCTAAGTGTAATGCTAAAGTTCCATTAGAAACAAGAACAATGTTCTTCACACCTAAATATGTTCTCAGTCTTTTTTCAAGTTCCTGAACAAATTGACTGTTATTAGTTATTTGCCCAGATTGAAAAATACTTTCCACATACTCTTTATATTTATCTAAATTGGGTAGATATGTTTTCGTTACATTAATCATTGTCATCATTCCCTAATAAGTATTATTAATAGCTTCAATAGTTTTAGTTAACATAATTTTAAAGTCAAACCTCTTCTTTGCCTTGTCTTGTCCTCTCTTAGCTATACACTCCAAAACATGTTGATTCTTTAAAAAATAATTAATCTTACCTGCAACACTATCTAGTTGATTACAACTATACAATATAATATCCTCTCCATCATTAAAATTTTGTCTAATATAATTATTACTTTCAGTGACTACTGCAGCACCATTTATCATACTTGAAAGAATTCTTTCAGTAACTCCTTCGTGTAAATGACCTGTCATATTCAATACAATCTTGCTATTATTCATCAAATCTAACAATTCTTGAAATGTACAATTAGGATGTATTTGTAATTTCTTGTTTACATTTAGTTTTTCATATTCCTCAGAATTTCCAAAACAAACTACTTTCAAGTTTGTTTTTCCTATTTCTTTTACTAAATTATATCTTTTATACATTCTTATATAACGTTCAACAAGAGAATGTAAAGTAGCCCTTTCTTCAATTGTTATGTTTCCTATAAAGTGGCTCTTTAATATCTCGTTTAAGTTCTTCTCTATTGTGTCATTATTCTTTAAAGCCATATCTACTGTCTGATTTAATATTTCTCTTATTTCCTTACCAAAATCATTCCACGAATCTTTTATTTGACTAGGATTAATTAAGCTTCCAGAAAATAAAACATCTATTTCTCTATCATTATACTTTTTTTCAATATAATTTTTAGTTTTATAAGCATGATAAGAGGCAAAAATAGCATTTTTGTGTGGAAAATATTTATTCATATATTGAACATTCTCTTTATCTATACATACAAAAAGTGCTTTCTTAGGAGAATTTATAATACGTGATAACTGATTTACAGGATGATCTCCCAAAACTCCAATAAATGGTATTCCTAGTTTATCATATAGATTTTCATTGTTAATCTTTAAATCTATAGCTATACAATTATTAGAGAAAACGAAATCGCATTTATTATGTATAATCTTTCTATTAATCTCTTCAGCAAAATTAGGATTTAATAAGTCAATTATATCAACATTATAACCCATGCTTTCAAAGGCTTCAGCCATATAATCTATCAAAACCCGTAGAACATCATATTGCGATTGTCCTTTAAACATTACTATTCTACCTAAACTATCACTAAAACATATATTTTCATCTCTCACATAGGTATTTTTATAGTCAAATGTGTACTGATACTTTCTATATACATAAGTTTTTCTTATAGGCTTTTTGTTCAATTTATTAATGAAATCAAAGTCCTCAAACTTTGAACAAAAATTAAGATCAATCTTTTTATTAGCAATATTATTTATATATATCTTGCCATTAATAGTTTCATTTTCAATATTTTTAAAATTCCATAAATTAAAATAAAAATTATAATGCTTATCCTCAAAATCAAAATAATTACTTTCTTCTTCATCAATAAAATAAATAAAATCATCTATCAATGAATTATAACACCTATACCAAGCGAATATTAAATCTCTTAAGTTAGATAAGACAACTATCTTATTGACATTCATATGTTGGTTTTTATAAAACTCAATGATATCTGGTAGTTCGCTAAAATCAAAATCTGTCTCTTTTATGTTATCGTAAAGATACATCTTATAATCTCTTTTATCAAACTCGTCAATGATTTTATTAAATCCTTCTATGTCTTTTAAATTATTCAGAAATACCAATAGAATATTATCCATTGTTTCCACCTCCATTGCAAAAACTTAAAAGCCCATACTAACACAAAGCAACAAACAAATAATACTTTACGTGAATTTGCATAATTTGCTTTTATATTTTCATTAAATTATCTGCAATAATAAAGTCAATCTCATCATCTATATCAATTGAGCTTTTTTTGTCCATTATGTATGCATAGCTCTTTTCTCTGTAAAAATCTTTATACTTTAAAAAATAGTCGGTATTGCAAATATAAATCGCCCCATTCAATCTATAATACTTAGGCAGTTCTTGTCTTATAGTCTTAGTATCTTTGATCAAGAAGCCATCTATAGATAGCGATTCATCCAATTCATTCATATATAATGGTGAATGTTCGGCTTCGCAAACACTTACAATTGAGTTGGCTTCTTTTTCAAATAGCAATTTAATAGCATCTACTATATCTTTAGACGTTCTAAGAGGCGATGTTGGTTGTAATAACATAAAGTAATCATACTCTTTTCCAATTTCTTTAAGTATATTTATTGTATAATCTATAACATCATTTGTAGTTGCTGTATCTGTTGATAAATATTCGGGTCTTAAGGAGGGAACCGAGGCACCGTACTTTATAGATATGTCTGCATATTTATGTGAATCAGTTGATACCATAATATCATCAAAAATATTGCTATTTTTTGCTGCTTCAATACTGTAAGCAATCATAGGCTTTCCATTTAACTCTCTTATATTTTTATCTTTCAGTCCATTAGAACCACTTCTGGCTGGAATAATTGCTAGAAATTTTTTATTATTATACATAATATTCACCTTTATAAATCATAGAATTTTTTCTTTAATTCAATTTTTTTGATTAAATATTTCTTTAATATATATAACACTTTTTCTGAAACTTCTCCCTCACCATAAAGATTTTTACTATTCTTAACCTTTTCTTTAAAGTTATTTGATAACCCTAACTCTATTGATTTTTGTATTTCATTTTCTAATGGTTCACTATTTATTATGGTTTCTCCTTGTATTCTTCCTTTCTGTCTATCTCCAATGTTTATTACTGGAACTCTAAATGATGGTGCTTCTATAATTCCACTTGATGAGTTTCCCATAACTAAATCTACATACTTCATTGCTGATAAATATCTTAGTTGACCCATTGAAGTAAATGCAATCGCCTTTGTCTCATGTTTTTTTACATAATCATCTATCATAGAATTTATAATCCGTCCATCTGTATCTGAATTTGCTTTTGTAAATATTATTTTTAAATCAGCAAATCTATCTAGTGCATTAAGTAACTCTTGAAATTGATTTTTAGATGTACTATTTTCAAAAGTAACCGGATGGAACGTTACCAAAGCTGTTTTTTCCCCAAATTTGAAGTTTATGTCCTTTTCAAGTTCGTTTTTATCCAGTAATTTTAATTCCTTTATACTTTCAATACCTATTGCACCAACATTAAATACTCTATCTGGACTTTCTCCAAGTTGTATTACTCTTTCTCTATATGCTTCAGTACTAGTGAAGTGTAAATAGCTCATTTTAGTTATTGAATGCCTAAATGCTTCATCAAATGCTCCTTCGGTAGTTTCTCCTCCATGTAAGTGAGCTATCGGTATTCTAGCAACAGAAGCTGCACTAACAGCAGAAAATATTTCATACCTATCGCCTAGCACAACTATCATATCTGGTTTTAATCTTTCAAACGCATCTGCAAATCCTATCATTGCTAACCCCATTGATTTGGATATACCAACTGGGGTATCTGAGCTTAATAGTACTTCTACCTTTTCATCAATAATAAACTCATCTGCTTCTATTTCTTTAAAGGTTAGTCCGAATTCTGGTGACAGATGCATACCGGTTGCGATTAATTGAAGCTTTAGTTCTTTATCTTCATTTATTCTTTTAATCAAAGGTCTCAAGAGGCCATATTCTGCTCTTGTCCCTGTAATTACACATACTTTCTTCATATTTCTATCAACTCATCTTCACTAAAATCTCTTTTTGCTACTTTTCCAATCACTTCATCCCACCTCATCGGAGATAGTCCATCTCCTGGTCTCTTAACAGCTAGATTATATTCGGTAAATTTTTCACCTTTTTGAATATTATATCTTGCTACTATGCTTTTCCTTGCTATATCTATATTTTTCGCTTCAGATTCAGCCAATCTTTTAACCCCGTCTCCTAGAGCTTGTTCAATATTTCTGATGCATCTAACCATTTTTTTAAGTTCATCCGGTTCTAAACTTGCTCTATGATCTGGTCCTTCCATAGTTTTATCAAGAGTAAAATGTTTTTCAATAACTGTAGCACCTAATGCTACTGCAGCTATTGGAACTTCAATACCTAATGTATGGTCTGAGTATCCAACCTTTACTTTAAACGCATTTTTTATAGTGTTCATGGCTAATAAATTAACATCTTTTATAGGTGCAGGATACTCTGTGTTACAGTGTAATACAGTTATGTCTGTAGTCCCATATTTTCTAAGTATTTCTAGAGCATTTTCTATATCTCCGAGGTTTGACATTCCCGTAGATAATATTACTTTTTTCTCTAATGCTCCTATTTTTCTTAAATAAGGCAAATTTGTTATTTCCCCTGAAGGTATCTTAAATATTTCAACACCTAGATTATTGAGTAAGTCAGCACTTTCTAAATCAAATGGTGATGATAAAAACATTATATTTTTAAGCTTGCAATAATTAATCAACTCTTTATGTTTTTCATGATCTAGTTCTAACTTTTTTATCATTTCAAATTGGTTTTCTTCTGAACCAGTTGTCACTTCTTGATAATCAGCTTTTCTTGCATTTTTAGTTACTAATTTTTCGGCTTTAAAGCTTTGAAATTTAACTGCATCTGCTCCCGCTTCACTAGCTTTATCAATTAGTCTCTTGGCTAGTTCTATACTTCCATTATGATTTACTCCTGCCTCTGCTATAATAAACGTTCTTTTCATACTTACACCTCTCTACAAGGATTCCCATATGCTTTAGAATTATTTCTTACATCTTTTACAACCACAGATCCAGCTCCTATAATTGTGTTTTCACCGATTATAATATTTTGAACTATTGTTGAATTAGTTCCTATATGTGTATTACAGCCAATAACTACATTTCCGCTTATAACTGACCCCGGTGCTATATGACAAAAACTGCTTATATGACAATCATGCTCTATTACCGCGCCAGTATTAATTATACAATTGTTTTCTATTAAAGTCTGAGAATTAACTATTACACCTTTTCCAATAAAATTACCATGTCCTATTTCTACCTTATCTGATAATATAGCAGTACTATCAATTATATTAGGAAAAGCATATCCGATATCAAAGGCAGCTAAATATAGTTTTTTTCTTAGTGTAACATCGCCAATGCTTCCTATACTCAAAAATGCATTTCTAACTCCATTTTTATAATAATATTCTAGTTTATCATCTGTTCCTAGTACCTTGACACCACATATCTCGTTTCCTACATTATCTGGTAAATCAAGTATTCCCACTATATTGAACTCTTTAGACCTATTGATAGAATCAATTACACTCTTACAGTGTCCTCCGCCACCAATTAAAACAATATCTTTCATCACTTTATTCCTAGCCTTTCCAGCATAATCCCCATCTCCTTAAATTGCCCCATATCAAGCCAAGAACCTTCACTTATGGGATATACTCCTATTTTATCACCTTTAGAGATATAGGTATTTACTAAATCTGTTATGTGATAAAACTTATCTTCTGGAATATCATTAAGTACTTCAGGTTCCAATATATACATACCAGTATTAACTAAATAATCATACTCAGGTTTTTCATCCATTTGCTTCACATCACTATTCTTATCTATCCGAATTACTCCATAGGGAATAGTATAGTGCTTTAGTGAAGTAATTAATGTTATCTTGGCTTTATGTTCTTTATGATATTTCAGCATATCTGAATAATTTCCTTCAATTAATATATCGCAATTACTAAGAAAAAAAGTGTCCTTTATTTCATTTTTTAATAAATATAATCCTCCAGCTGTTCCAAGTGGTTTTTCTTCATCTATATAGTTTAATGTATATTTTTTTTCAATTTCATTAAAATATGCCTTTATCATATTTTTCTTATAATTAACTGTCATATAAAAATCATCACAACCATATTCGGCAAATCTATTTATTATCTGCTCAACTATTGGAATATCCCCTATAGGTATAAGAGGTTTGGGTAATATCTTTGTATATGGATCAAGCCTAGTCCCCTTTCCTCCAGCCATAATAACCACAGGATTGTTCATTTTAGCATAGTTAAGTCTTCTATTAAATTTATCGTTCCAGAAAATAATGTCTATAACTTCATGTTTATTATTTAAGACAGGTATTGCCTCAATACTTTGTTCTTCAAGAATTACTTTCGCATTTTTTACATCTTCTTCAAATACGAATTTAGGGTTTTTTGCCATAATTGCTTTAACTGGTTCTTTCAAACTACCACTCTTAAGTATCCATCTTCTTATATCGCCATCGGTAAGAACTCCAACAAGTTTATTGTACTCAACAACTAATAGTATTTTTTTTGCTGTTTCATCTAAGTTTTTAATTGCATCTTTAATCGGCATTTCTTTATCTATAAATAATTCTTGTACTCTCAAAGGGATACCCCCTATTTTTTCAGTCCTTTTAAAATATTGCAAATATGTCTAATCTCTTCCTTTTTAAGATTTGTACTACATGGAATGTTCAATATTCTATCTATGTAGTAATTTGCTTTTTCAATTTTATACGTCTCATTATTTTCATAAGGTCTTTGCTCATGAATCAACCCCCACACAGGTCTCGTTTGAATATTGTTATCCTTCAATTCATTTAATAGCTCGTCTCTATTCATACCAAATCTATTTTTATCAATCACTAATGAGTAAAACCAATGATTTGATCTTGTATTTTGGTTGAAATTTAAGATTGATAATCCTTCTATTTCATCAGTTTCTTGCTTATATACATTATAATTATCTATCTTTATTTTAATAAAATTCTCTAGCTGCTCTAACTGTGCTACGCCTAATGCTGCCTGTAAATTTGTCATTCTATAGTTATATCCTACTTCATTGTGAATATAATATAACTCATCATTTTTTGCTTGAGTCGAAAGGTATTTAGCTTTATCAGCTAGACTATTATCTTTAGCTACAAGCATCCCGCCGCCACCAGTGGTAACAATTTTATTTCCATTAAACGAATACACGCCAAAGTCACCTATAGTTCCTGCAAATTTGCCATTATATTTTCCCTCTGTGCAATATGTTCCTAAAGCTTCTGTAGAATCTTCAACTACCTTTAGGTAATATTTTTCAGCTACAGCCATGAGTCTTTCCATATCAATCATATTGCCAAATACATGAACTATCACTATGGCTTTAATAATTTTCTTCGTCTTATTATTAATCAGTCCATTTTGTGTTAGAGTGCACTCTATCTCGCAAAACTCTTCTAACTTATCTAAGTCCATATTCAATGTATCATCACAATCCATGAATATTGGTTCTGCACCTAAATATCTAACTGGATTAACTGCAGCAACAAACGTCAATGTAGGTACTATTATTTCATCATTATGCTCTACTCCTGAAAGCTTTAATGCTAAATGAATACCTGCTGTTCCGCTTTGACATGCCACCGCAGTTTCAACCTTCAAGTATTTAGATATGTTTTTTTCAAATTCAGATATATATCCCCCACCCGTAGATACCCATTCTGCTTCTATTGCCCTAGTCACATAATTCAATTCATTTCCTTTTAAATTTGGTATAGATAATGGAATAAACTTATCGATTTTAACTCACCTCTATATGTTATAGATATCGGTTTTATATTTATCTAAATTGTTCTTAAGCCATTCTATAGTCTCAGATAATCCAGACTTAAGAGTATATTTTGGTTTCCAACTAGTTAACTTCTTTATTTTTTCATTAGATCCTAACAGCCTGTTAACTTCGCTGTTCTCTGGTCTTAGTCTTTGTTCATCACATATAATCTCAGCGTTTGGATTAATCTGATTAATCATCTCTTGGGCTAATTGTCCGATTGAAATTTCTTGTTGGGTTGCTATATTTATTTCTTCTCCAATTGTCTTGTCTGATTTAGCAATTTCTATGAATCCTCTGGCTGTGTCTTTAACATAATTGAAATCTCTGGTTGGAGTTAATGAACCCAGCTTTATTTCTTCTTTACCTGCTAACAATTGCGTGATTATGGTTGGTATTACTGCTCTAGCAGACTGCCTTGGTCCATAGGTATTAAAAGGTCTAACTATGGTTATAGGCATATTAAAGCTCCTATAGAATGATTCAGCTATTCTATCTGCACCTATTTTAGTTGCTGAATAAGGAGATTGACCTTGAAATGGGTGTTTTTCATCTATCGGAACATATTGAGCTGTACCATATACTTCTGATGTTGATGTAACTAATACTCTTTTAGTTACTAAATCTCTAGCAGCTTGAAGAATGTTTAAAGTCCCCTTAATATTTGTGTCAACATATGAATCAGGAGAATGATAACTAAAGGGTATAGCTATGAGTGCAGCTAAATGGAATACTTCGTCAATTCCTTTCATAGATTCTCTTACACCGTTCGGGTCTCTAATATCTCCTGTGAACACTTCTATTTCATTTAATATATCTTTAGGAAATGTATCTAACCATCCCCAAGAGTTAAAGGAATTATAGTATACAAACGCTTTGACCTTTTTTCCCTCTTTAACAAGCGCTTCAACTAGGTGGCTTCCAATAAAACCATCTGCACCTGTTACTAAAACTGAAGCCATAGTTATACCTCCTATATGATTAACATTAGCTAAGAATTATTACATTTTATAAGTATTTTAGTAGATTAATCATCTACTATATATTCAATTAGTTATTTATTGATGCTTCACTTATTACTTCTCTCATCTCTTCATAAATAGGCTCAATATCATCTACATCATTTTTGCAAGAATCTATAAATTCTTTAAAGCTATTTACAATTCGTTTACCTTTTAACGTACTATCTTTTTCCTCATTTAAACTATCTATACTGTCTGCAAGAATCTTATATCTTACTCTATTCATTGGCAATATAAAGGTTTGAAAAAATTTATTTTTTTCTATTTTTGATAGTGATTTATCCAGTTTTATATACATCTTTTCTGCCTGATTAAAATTTCTATTTTTTATAAATGTATCAATACTATCTAAGATACTATAATACTCTTTTATTATTTTAGTAGCTTGTTTAAAATCTCTATCCATTCTTTTAGATTGAGATAATAAATATTCTTTATCATAGCTAGTTTTTTCGGAACTTAGCCAATTTTCTTCCACTATGCTTTCTTTAAGACGTTCTTTTATGACTTCTGCTAGCTCAATAAATGTGGTCCCTTCTATAGAAGCTCCACCTTTAGTAGTATTTATTACATTAACACCGTTGAATTCTTTTAGATAAAGCTCTATTTGCCGTCTCATTCGGTTAAATCCTTCATCGGTCAGTACTTCATTTCCATATACATCTTTTATCCAAATTCCTTTTTCTGTTTCCTTTTCTGTTACATCTGTACTATAATCAATTCCTTCCGAATGTCTCTTTTTATCTTTATACGCTAGATTTTGACCAACAAGTATGATTGTATCAAATCCTAAATAGTATAGTAATTGTAATGTAACTACTGCAATTGATGGAGCATCAAAAAGACTTACTATTTTTTCATTGTCCTTAGCTTTTAAGTAAAATCTAGCTACTGTATCTTGGCTTGTAATCATATGACATTTTTTTCCAGGGTAGTTTTGTAAGGTTTCATATCCTACGCTAGTACCAAATATTAATGGAATATTAGTTATTCCTAACTTTTTAACTTTCTCAAATACTATTTGGTTTTTTTCTGTAGGGTCATATGTACATGCTACATCAGGATAAACATTGTGATGTATTAATGTGTTTATAGCAGAGCCCACACTGAATATATAGGCCAGCCCATTTTCTTTTATATATCGTATATTTTCGATTTCTTCATTTAATGAAGGACCTGCGGCTACAAGTAAGGCTGTTTTTCCTTTGAAGTGACCTTTTCTTTCTAAAATCAAATTAGGACTAGATAGCACTTCTTTAAAGTTCTTCATACTATTTTTAATCCAACGTTTTTGATAAGCATATTCCGTTAGTGTACTAGCTCTTTTGTTTTTAGCTACTTCTTTATATAAATCTAAAAATTCTTTATAATACTCTGTAAAAACTTGTTTATGTATAGGTAAGCTAACCATCAATACTTTCCCATCAGACTTAGCTATAAACTCATTTAAAAAGCCAGCTATATCTATTTTATCACTTCCTGTAATCATCCCTTTTAGTTTCTTTGAAGGAATATCTTTTATTTCCTTATTTGATAAATAAGCATATAATATCTCTGTTACAGGTTCATATATATAATAATTCATATTCGGATGTTTTTCTAAAAAAGCATCTATATGATATCCAAGCCCTATTCCATAGAATAAAACACTAGTTCCTTCTTCTATATCTTTATACTCTTCTACGATAGTTTCTGCTTCTCTCAAAGGATTATATTTGCTATGTAAATATACTAGCTTATCTTCTTTTTTTATAGTTAATGTTTTCTGTCCATTTTTTGTTGTTTCTATTTTAACTAGGTTCTCATCTAAACTATCCTCTACATCTTTTATTTTTCCCCATACTAAAGGATATACATTTTTCAATATAGTGATATTATCAACTAATAACATTTTAATTATCTCCTTTATAAACCGAGTATTCAAGTCCTTCCTTCATGCTCTTAAATAAAGGGATAATTTCATAAGATAATATATCTGCCAATAAAACTATATCTTTATTCTTCATAGCTTCCTCTAGTTGTTCTAGTTGCTCTTGTAAAGCATAAATATTTTTTGCATAAAGGTTCCATTCCTCATAATTGGAAACTATATCTCCTATTCTAGCATTAGTATCTATAGTAATAAATGTATCCATAATCCATGCAATGCCTTCCAAAAAATCAGCAAGCTTAGACCAAGAGCCTTGTGTAGGAGTTTTGTAAAACTCGTTAGAAAGCATGTTTATCTCTGGAATAGCTCTATTAAAATAATCTATTGTTGATAACATTATATTTTCGGTTAGTTCTTTCAATGTTCTTGATACTACTTTAACCTCTTTTATATTTTTAATATTATCTAAAAAATAGCCATTATAGTCTTCGTATACCTCTTGACCATCTACTATTAAATGGCTAAAAAAGTAATCTGTCCTTTCTAAAGCATTGTTTATTTCTTGAAGAATATCATCAATGATATTCTTATCATTGTTATATTCTAATACTTTGTCTAATATATAAACTTTCATCTCATACCTCCAAATTTATTGTCTTTTAGACAATCTTCTTAATTATTATCGACAGGAAGTAGAAAAATCTTAAGGCAATATTGTGGAATAAGCACTTGAAAAATCTTGAAAAATCTTCCTTTATATTATATACTATTAATAAGAACATGTGTTCCAAAGAAGGTGTAATAGTGTCTATTTCAAAAGAAAATATTAATGATTATATTATTAAGAACTATCCTGAAACAGATACAAATGAACTAGCAGCAAGACTTAATATGACTGTATGCGCTTTGAGATCAAGAGCAAATAGATTAGGCATTAAAAAAGATGATTGTTATATGAATAACTTATATAACAACCTCCAAGAAAAAAGAAAAGAGAATTTTGAAAAAAGCATTACCTCACTTAGTCTAAACCAAACAGAAAGAAACATAATTATAGGAAGTCTACTTGGAGATGGTAGCTTCGCGCTATATGGTAGAAGTAAGAATGCACACTATAGAGAACATGGAGGGAACAGCCAAATAGACTACAGAAAATGGAAGGCAGAAAAATTGAAAAATGTAGGGTTTAAATTTAATAACAACTGTAAATACGGTAAGCTTTCCTCTATTAGCCATCCAATATATACTGAGCTTTATAATTTATTTTACATAAATGGAGTAAAGACTATCACTCAAGAAAATATATCTTTATTAGATCATCCTATTGGCCTTGCTTGCTTGTATATGGATGATGGGAGCCTTATAATAAATTCTTCATCAAAGGTTAAAGATGAAATATATATTTTCCCTCAAGTTTTATTATATTCTTTATCTTTTTCACTAGAAGAAAACATAATCCTTAAAAAACATATTGATAATCAGTTTGATATATGCTTTGATTTAAAGAAAAGACCTGATGGACAAAATTACATCCTTAATATATCTAGAAGAAATGAACTTATGAAATTTATTGAACTTGTAAGTCCATATGTTAAAGAAATCGACTGTATGAGATACAAAGTAAATGTAGAAGAAAGATTATTACAAAAAAGAAAAGAACTTGCTCAAACTAATATTTACAATAAAATTAGCATTGGGTCTCTTAAAGTAATTGATAATGGTTATTCCCAAAATGATGAATATATAATAATTTGTTTGAAGAAAAAAGGCTGTAAAGATAAGGAAATAGCCGAAAAATTAAATAAAACTTATTGGGGAACTGTGGACAAAATTAGACGATTACGACAAGAGGGTAGACTTTAATATATAAAGTAATCTTTAAATGCTAAAAAGTCAGAGAAAATATTTTCTCTGACTTTTATATATCTTCAATTATTAAGATATTTTAATAAACTATCTTAATAATTGAAGTACTCCTTGAGGTGATTGGTTTGCTTGCGGACCATCAAATATCTTTCGATATCTGCCAGACTATATCTTCAACCGATTCCTTAATTCTCAATTCTAAATTAATTTCGGTTGTCGGGTACTTCGAGGACACCTCTGCCCCTACAGACCTCATAGCCGTACAATTTTCGGAATGGCGTGGTCACCGTTCCCTACGATTTGCCGTAGGCCGTTCGTCTTAGTCGTTGAACCTTCTCCAACCTTTCGGTACAGGAGCTTGGCTGCTGATTATCCATTGTTACATCCTTCTTTTTTTCAACCTTTCACGCTTACCGTTTCCAGTTCCGTTGTAGGAAAGAAGACTTTAGAAAGTTCCAGCAATTCACCCGATTTACACTTAAAGGTTACCCCTTAAGGGACCCTTTCAAATTCTCTATCTTAGAAGCTGTAATACTCCATTTGGTTGAGAATTTGCTTGAGCCAACATAGCCTGTGCTGCTTGTTGTAGAATGTTTTGCTTAGTGAATTCTACCATTTCTTTTGCCATATCAGTATCTCTAATTCTTGATTCTGCTGCTTGTAGGTTTTCTGAAGCATTGTCTAAGTTTTTGATAGTGTATTCAAGTCTATTTTGATTAGCACCAAGCTTAGAACGTAATCCTGAAATAAGCTCTATTGCATTATCGACTTTAGCTAAACCAGAATTTATAGAAGTAGGAGTTCCAGATGTGAATTTAATATCGTTTACTCCCAAATCAGTAGCTGATACTCCATTAGAGCCTGATGTATGTATAGCTAATTTTAATGTTTGGCTTGTATTAGCACCTATTTGGAAAACTCCTTTTCCACTAGTAAAAGATCCATCAAGTAATTTTTTACCATTGAATTCAGTACGTTCTGCTATACCACTAAGCTCTTTGTTAAGCTCTGTTATTTCATCTTGAATTGATGTAATGTCTTCAGTTTCTAATGTTCCAGCGTTACCAGCTTTAACTACTAGCTCTCTCATTCTCTTAAGGATATTGTGAGTTTCAGTTAAAGCACCCTCAGCTGTTTGGATTAAAGATATAGCATCTTGTGAGTTAGCTGATGCTTGATTTAAACCTCTTATTTGGTTTCTCATTTTTTCAGAGATTGATAGACCAGCTGCGTCATCTCCTGCTCTGTTGATTCTTAATCCTGATGATAATTTTTCCATTGCTTTTGTTTGGTATCCACCTGTGATACCTAATTGTCTGTGTGTATTAACAGCCATTAAGTTGTTATTAATTCTCATTTTTATTCCTCCTTGAATTTTGTTATTATTTTGGCATCCTTGCCATATCGCCTATTGACGAATTTTGTAGATAATTTTTATATTCTGGCCAGATTATATAAAAATTTTGTTTTCTCAGTATATATATCGACATATGTTTACGCTACTTTAGTGTTTTATTAATTATTTTTTATAAAAAATTTTTATTTTTTGAGAATATTCTTTAATTGACTGAAATCTGCATCATTAGATGCTGCTGCTTGCTTGTTTTCTATCTGTATTGACTGGAATACTTCTTTTCTATGTATATCCACTTCCTTTGGTGCTTTTATACCTAATTTTACTTTTCCATCCTCTATACCGACTACTACTATCTCTATATTGTCGTTTATTATGATGCTCTCCTCTGTTTTTCTGGTAAGTATTAGCATATGCTATTCCTCCTTACCTTTAACTTTTGACTCTTCTAATATAAAATGCTTTGTAGTATATCTGTCATTGTCAAGCACTATCTGCTTTCCTAGCATTTCTTTTGTGTTTATTATCAAAGGTCCTAAAAGGTTTGCAGTCATCTTTGCAGTATCCTCAGGTATTACTACTATAGAGTAAACTAATACATCTTTTTCTTCTTTTATTTTAAGTTTTTCTATGGCTATCTTTGGTATGTCAAATTCATAGTCCTCTTTAAAGAGAAAAGGGTTGATTATGATAAAAGCAAGATCAGTGTCATCTAATGACTGGAGCCATTTAAATGGTATTTCATCGTCTTGATTATCTATTATAATGAATCTCTTTTGTTCTTCAAAGCCTGGTACACCATCAATAAAGTTTATAATATTTTTTTCATCTATCGTTATATCTCCAAAATGTCTTGTTGAAAGTTTCATTTTTAGCCTCCTTTTTTAAGGTAAGGGGACACCCCTAAATTCACAGGAATGTCCCCTTACATCTAAAATTATATCCTTGTATCTACATACTTAATCTCTATGTCTGGATACTGCTTCATATATATCTCTGCTTTACCTGGGCTGTATTCCACTACAGGATTTCTAGGAGTATAGCTATATTCTACTCCCCCTAGCTGCCAATCAATGTTTAAATGACCTGTTACCTCTATCTTTGGTCTGCTGGTTGGCATCAAAGCAAAATTAAACTCGTGCTGCTTAGGCATAGCATTCTTGAATGCTATTTCTGGTATAGCATCAGGCATTTTCCTTTGAATCTGAGCCATTCTGTTCCCATCATCTACTATTCTAGCTATACCTTCTAAGGCTTGTTGTCGTCCTAGCTGTGCATATTCAGCAGCAAACTCCGCCCAGCTCTTACGTCCTGCTTCTGAAAAAGGTTGAGATTGATCTATTAGTACTTTTGGCATTTCCCTATCTACTATCATCTGAGGTTTAACCTGTCTTATAGACTGTTCCCCTTTAGGCTGCCTTATGTCCAGATATGCATTTGTTGTTTTGATACCTATTTGACCTTTTATAGTAGTTATACTAAGAGGCATACTTATCATCCTTCACTATAAAGCAATTATCTATCTTAAAAAATCTACCAAGCTAGGCTGTATTATCCTTGATCCAGCTGACATCGAGGCCAAATATACACTTTCTGCCATCTTAAAATTCATAATAACCTCTGCCATGTCTGCATCTTCATTTTCTGATAGCAGTCTTGTGAAGTTTACGTCATCTGACTCTAATCTATTCTGTGTCATTTCAAGGCGGTTGGTTTTAGCTCCTATTTCAGCTCTCACTGCTAAGGAATTTTCTAGTATATCTTCTACTTTGTTCATGCTTCCTCTTATGACATCTGTATCTGGAGGATCAGAATCCAATGCAGTTATTATATCATCAAATAATTGTACAACATAGGCTTTATCACCGCTATTGACGTTAGCAGCATCATAATTTTCTGCGGCACCCACACCAAAAACCTTAATCCCTATTGTATTTACTGCTATGTTTTCAGAAACCCCTACATTATAGTTTGAAATCTCAGTGTTTTCTAAATCTACTACATAGTTACCATCTTTATCTAATAATGTTTCATCTGTTTTATATCCGGTAAACACATGACGTCCTGCATGTGTAGTATTTGCTGCCTGAATCACCTGATTTCTTAGCTCCTTCATTTCTGCAGAAATAGCTTGTAAGTCTTCTTCTGAATAAGTCCCATTTGCTGCCTTTTCTGTTAACTCAAAAGTTCTCTTCATTACTTCTCCAATCTGAGTTAAAGCATCTTCAGTAGTATTCATCCAAGCTATAGCGTCTCTTAAATTTGTCTTATATTGCTCTATCTTAGATTTGTCTGTATACAGCTTTAAGCTCTTTGATACTCCTATAGGGTTATCTGAAGGAAGCTGAAACAGTTTACCTGACTGGTACTGCTTTTGAAGTTTGTCCATTCTTCTCTTGTTCTTATTCAAGTTACCCATCATATTTCTAACAAGCATATTATTTGTTATCCTCAATATATTCACCTCTACCCTTTGCAAATCTTTTATATTATCTACCTACTAAGCCTAACCGGTTTACAGTCGTATCAAGTATGGCATCTAATGTATTTATCATCTTTGCTGATGCATTATAGGTCTTCATAAACATAATCATATCTTGTACCTCTTCGTCCAAATCCACTCCTGATACAGAATCTATTCTTGTTTCAACACTATCTACTATTATTTCTTGGTTATCTTTCATTCTTATGGCGTATTGGCTGTCAACACCAAGTGTTGATGTTATAGATGTTATGTAATCTTCTGGTGTTCCTTGGGCATACATACCTCCACTGAAAAACTCTTTGCTTTCTCTAAGCTTTAGCAGTTCTTGTATGTTTTTATTATTTTCTATGCCATTTGGATCAGTTGGTGTAGGAGGATTCTCTGGATTTCGTCCTGCAGCTATGTTATTTACGCTATCTTTTATTGCTTGAGCTAAAGAAATATTATCTGCCCTTATACTTCCACCACCCAGTGCTTCAAAAAAATCTCCACCTGCAGAACCATCAGAAGTATAGCCTTCTCTGTGTACTTTGTTTATCTGCTCAGCAAACACTCTTGCAAACTCATCAAGTCTCTTTACATAATAAGGGACTCCACCATATTCACCATTCTCGCCTTGTCCATCTCTTGCATCTAACAGTCCTTTTAACTCTCCACTTTTCAAAGTTACTTTATTGCCGTTTTCCCATTCAACTTGAGCAAGCTTTACTCCTGTTAGTCCATCATCAACCGTGTTAGGAGGATATTTTAGCTTACTTAAATTTGAATGATCTACTAAAGAAATTCCTCCTATAGCCACTCTGTACTGACCATTTTGCTCACTTACTTGCACATTTACTATCTTAGATAGCTCTCCTACTAGTAGATCTCTTTGGTCTCTTAAGTCATTAGCCGTTTTACCATCTATTTCTTGTTTAAATATCTGCTCATTTAAGTTTTTTATCTGGTATCCTATGTCATTTACTTTTTTAATCTGAGCACCTACCTGATAATTTATGTCTTTCTGCAAATTATATAATTTATTTACAGTCTCATTGAGATGATTTGTCATAGCAATGGCACTTTCTTTAACTGGTATTCTATAGGAATCATCACCAGGGTTATTATTCAAATTCCCTAATGACTTAAAAAAGCCATCCACATAATTACTTAGCCCCTCGTTGTCAGTTTCTTTTAAGACATGCTCTATATCCAAAAGAGTATTTCTTTTTATCTCCCACTCACCTAAGGGAGCATTCTCTGTTCTAAATTTATAATCCAAATACGAATCACGTACTCTATCTACTGATCTAATATTAGTACCTGTTCCTACAAACCCAATACCTGGCAGACGATGTGGGGTAGTGGCATCCTGAGTAGTTACTTGCCTTGAGTAGCCTTTTGTATTAGCATTTGCAATATTATGATTTGTAACATATAGTTTTCTTTGACTTGCTAATAGTCCTGAAACTGCCGTGTTAAAACCTAACCAACTCATATTATCTCCTACCTTCCTACTATTCCCATTTTATTAACAATATTCTCTACCATCTCATCTATGGCATTTATAATCCTTGCATTTGCATTGTATGCATGCTGATATTTAAGCATTTCTGTCATTTCTTCGTCCAAAGATACCCCTGATAGCGACTTTCTTCTGCCATCTATCTGATTTATTACCATCTCATGAGAATTCATCATAGTTATTGCCTCATTACCAGCTATTCCAAGATCAGTTATTATATCTCTATAGAAGTTATCTGGAATTGTATTACCATTGAAAATCAATTCATCTCTTATTTTAGCTATATCCTCTGCTACCTTTCCATTTCCACCATCTCCAGATCTTGAAGCCGCTATTTCACTTAATGAATCTAACACGTCATTTAGCTTTATATTTCCTGCCCATTGCGAATTAGTGGGATCTTGTTTGACAAAAAAGTCTATACCAGTATTTCCAGTAAGAGTAATACCTGTTTTATGCAAACCGTTGATAGCTTCTGCTATACCCTTTACATACTCATTAAGCTGCTTTTTCAAAGTAGGAATTACATACTTATATTCGGTTGTGTCAGATATTGTAGACTCTTGTCCGAAACTTCCTCTAGCGTATAATAGTCCTAAAAGCTCTCCACCTTTTATATCCTTTTCTTCAATTAATCGTTCACCAGTATCCTTCCAATGTACATCAACAAAAGGACTCCCATTATTTTTAGCTTCTAATTCTCTAAAATCACCATCAGATATTATATGAGCTCCTCCAAGAGTTACGTTTATAGCACCATTATTACTAGTATAGTAGTCTATCTCTGTAATCTGTGATAGTCTATCTAAGTAACCATTTCTAGTGTCTCTATAATCGTTTGCACTGATTCCCGAAGCTTCTAATGACATTATTTTAGTATTTAGTTCTGATATACCTTTTGTCAGCTGATTAATCTCTTCTACCATATTCTTTACATTTGTATCTAGATTGTACTGCAAGCTCTCTAGCTGATTATACATGTGGTTTACAGAGCCTACGAATTCAATAGCATGTTCTTTTAAAAGTCCTCTTTTTGTCAAACTATCAGGCTCCTTAGACACCTCTCCCCAAGAACTCCAAAACTTGTTCATAACTCCTTGAAGTGCATCTTCTGAAAGCTCTCTAACTATACCTTCTACTTGGTCAAAAACATTAGCTTTTGAAGCCCAATATCCAAATTGTGAAGCTTCTTTTCGAATCTTTGCATCTAAAAACTCATCTCTAATCTGTCTTATCTGCTGAACATCTACCCCTGATCCAGTATAATTCTTTAGACTAACTCTGGTGTACCTTGAGTCAGCATGTATTGCCTGTTGTCTCACATATAAAGGATTGTCCCCATTTGCTATATTATGTGATATCGTATTAAGAGACCTTTGACTTGCAAAAAGTCCTGAAATACCTATATATAATCCTGAAAATGATGAACTCATATGAATACCTGCCTTTCTTAAGCCTTAGCATCAAAAAAGCTTACATTTTGTGATGATTTTTCTTTTCCTGTTTTATTATTATATGTTCCTTGTTCTGAGGTGCTTGTCAGCAACTCAATATTCAAGTTTATAAATTCTAGTGAATCTTGTATAAGTACGTTATTCAACTGATTTTTCTCTTTCAATTTATTTAACGTATCTAAAAGTTGGGACTTGATGATTTCAATATCATTAGCTGCCTGCTTATCAAGGTGCTCCATTATATTAGTCATGTTTAATTCTTCTTTTAACCCTAGCTGCTTTCTAATATTTTCAACCACCTTTTCTCTTTTGCCCTCTAGTTTCCCTATATTTATTATGATTGTATTCTCAAGTTGAGTTATCTTATCTAGATCTTTTACATGACCTGCTGTTATTACTTCAGTCTTTTTGTTTGTGACCTCAAGCATTTCCTTATATACATTTAGTTCCTCTAGCAAAACCTCATTCAGCTCATCAAATAGTTTTTTCATAGAATCACCGCCTATCATTAGATTCTTTTATCCATGTTTATATTATCTAACATCTTTTGAGCTATCTTACTAGCATCTACCTTATATGTTCCCGTTTCTATTTGATGCTTAATAGCTTCAACTTTTTCTGTTCTTACATCTGGAGTATCCTTTAAAGCATTCATAGCAGCTTGGTACTCTTTTGCCTTTTCTGATAGGCTTAATTGATCCTTTTTAGTTAATCTACCTGCTTCTTTGACTCCTTTTTTTGCATCCTGCCTTTTATAAGCCTGAACTATCTTATCTATGTTGTTATTAAATATTTTCATAAAAGCACCCCATCCTTATCGACTCTTCTAAATATATTATCGGTATGAATGGGGTTATACTTTAGATTTTTTATTTTATCTTTTATGCCGCCCTGCTATATACATCTTATCGCTCTTATTTCCTCTTCTAACATGACTAGGTTCTTCTTTTGGTGTTATTGCTCCCTTAAACTCTTTTTGCATTTCAGCTATACATTTATTGCAAAATCTGCCTGTCTTTATTGGAGTACCGCATCTTTCGCAGTCAAGTATCAGATTTGGGCTATCGTCTTTAATCTCCAGTTTTCCTTCTCTAAGAAATTTCAATATCTTTTTAGTATCTACTCCTGTTTCTTCTGAAACCTGTTGTACGCTTGCCCCAGGATATTCATAGAGATAATCCTTTACTTTTTTAAACATTTCATCTTCTGTATTCCTACATATAGGACAAAAATCAAATCCATCGTCAGCAAATATTCTTCCACATTTCTTACAGTTTATTATTCCCATGTTTACACCTCCAACACTTTCACTATGAGGAATTAAAGTTTCATTCGATAATACATGCTAGAATCCCTTCTTTTTCTACAAATATTTTTAAAATAGTAACCAAGACCTACATATTGATATTTCTTCCTGTAGCTATAGATATGACATATATCTTGCCTGCTCCATTTTCTAATAACATCTTAGAACATTCATCTGCAGTAGCACCAGTTGTCAATATATCATCAACTAATAATACTATCTTATCTTTAAACACATTTGAGTTCTTTATTCTAAATGCATCCTTAATATTTTGCTGTCTCTGTAATCTATGAAGCTTATTTTGAACAGAGGTTTTTTTAATTCTCCTGAGATTTTTAAAATCTAATGGTACATCAAACTCATCTGAAATATATTTCGCCAACAGCTCTGACTGATTAAATCCTCTTTCAGCTCTTTTATCTCTATGTAATGGAACTGGAACTATAACGTCAAATCCTTTTATATCTTTATCTATAATAGCTTGTACCATTAAATGTCCAAAAGCTTTATACAAATATGCCTTCTTGCCATATTTGTACTTATATATAGACTTTTTAATAAGTCCTTCATATTCAACAGCTGCTACTGCTGTTGTAAAAAAATGAGGATGTTTTATGCAGTCTGGGCATTTATTAGGTATATACCCAGCTTCTAATGGTTTCCCACATATCTTGCATATATGACTATCGATAAACTTAATTTGTTCTTTGCAGTCTTCACAGATATGATCATCACCAATATCTTCATCATATTTTTCACATAGAAAACATATGCCTTCTTCCGGAAATAAAAGATCTAAAATTGTGTTATATAATTTTTTTAATAAGCTTTCTTTTTTATTCATATTACACCTATTTAATCATCATATCAAAAACCTTTAATAGCCTGTTACTTAGACCAGAATATCTTTTGGTTATTCTATTGTTTTTTATCATTGTATGCATATATTTTTCCATACCTACTAAAACAACTAGCTCTTTCGCTCTCGTAATTGCAGTATACAGAAGGTTTCTCGTTAGCAGCATTGGTGGACCCCAATACACAGGCATTATAACTACTGGGAACTCACTTCCCTGACTTTTGTGGATAGTTGTTGCATATGCAAGCTTAAGCTCATCAATCTGATTAAACCCATATACTACTTCTTTGTTATCATCAAACAAAACTGTCATTTCGCTTTCTTCTTCATCTATACCAGTTATAAAGCCAAAATCTCCATTAAACACACCTTCTCCTTCTTGAATAACAGCACCATCTTCAAGCATCTTCCATTTTGTTCTGTAGTTATTTTTTATCTGCATCACCTTATCGCCAACTCTGAAAATAAAGTCTCCTGACTTTTTCTCAGCTTTCAAATGATGCTTAGGGTTTAGTACCTCTTGAAGCTTATCGTTTAATGCATTTACTCCTACATCACCTTTTTTCATAGAGGTAAGAATTTGAATATCTCTAACTGGATCGTAACCATTGAACTTCGGAAGTCTTTCTTTACACAACTCAAGAATTGTCTCAACGATATTCTCTGAATTAGTCCTAGTCATAAGAAAGAAGTCTTTGTCTTTCACATTTAAATATGGACTTTCTCCTTTGTTAATTCTATGTGCATTTACAACTATCATGCTCTCTTGGGCCTGTCTAAATATTTCATCAAGCTTAACTACTTTAACTATTTTGCTATTTATAATATCTCTTAATACATTACCAGCACCAACAGATGGCAGCTGGTCTATATCTCCTACTAGAATAAGTCTAGTGCCAGGCATTATCGCCTTAAGAAGGTTGTTCATCAATAATATATCTACCATGGACATCTCATCTATTATCACTACATCTGCTTCTATAGGAGTTCCTTCGTCTTTAGAAAATGCCATACCAAGTTCATCATCTACAAAGCCATATTCTAATAATCTGTGAATAGTTTTTGATTCTCTTCCCGTTGCCTCTGTCATC
This sequence comes from Brassicibacter mesophilus, assembly GCF_050433385.1. Classification (NCBI taxonomy): domain Bacteria; kingdom Bacillati; phylum Bacillota; class Tissierellia; order Tissierellales; family Thermohalobacteraceae; genus Brassicibacter; species Brassicibacter mesophilus. The sequence continues at coordinate 4,864 of NZ_JBNPXI010000019.1, read as the reverse complement.
CTTTTAGCAGCTCTTCCTGTAGGAGCAGCTAATGATATTGACAGTTCGTTGTCTTCAAACAGCTTTATTATACTATTAATAGTAGTAGTTTTTCCTGTACCTGGTCCACCTGTTATTACTAATACTCCGTTTTCTACAGATTGCTTTATTGCTTCCTTTTGATTACTTGCAAACATAATATTCCCTTGCTTTTCTAAAGCTGAGATCTCTTTGCCTATATCTATATCAAGCTTTTTAACTTCAGCATGAGATATTTCAATTATTTTTTTACTAACATTTGTCTCAGCAATAAAAAAAGGCATGTAATACACACAAAGCTCATCATCGAATCTATCTAGCTGTATCTCTTGACTCAATGCAAGACTCGTTACTCCATTTTCTATTAAGTCCTTTTCTACGCTCAATAGTTGTGCTGTTTTTTCTATTAACTCGTCCTTCGGCATATATGTATGTCCCTCAGCTGAAAACTCCATTAGCTTAAACTTTATCCCTGCATTTACTCTATAATTTGATCTAAAATCCACACCCATGCTTTGTGCTATCTTGTCCGCCATCTTAAATCCAATACCAACTATGTCCTCTGACAGTCTGTATGGATTTTCCTTTATCTTGTTTATAGTTTCACTTCCATATTTTCTATATATACGGATACCATAGTTTGGACTAATCCCGTAACCTTGAAGAAATATCATGATATCTCTAAGCTCACGTTGTTCAACAAATGCCTCTGCAATTTTCTCTGCCTTTTTTTCTCCAATGCCTTCTACTTCCTTTAGTTTGTCTGGACTGTATTGAAGTACATCTAGAGAATCAGCACCAAACTTTTCTACTATCTTCTCAGCAGTTTTAGGACCTATGCCCGGTATAAGTCCTGAAGAAAGGTATCTTACAATACCGTTAAAAGTAGACGGAACAACAGTAGCATATGTTTCAACCTTGAGCTGCTGTCCATAGTTCGTATGATATGTCCATTCTCCTTGTACTCTCAACGTTTCACCTAGATTTAAAATAGGTATAAAACCTACAATAGTTACAATGTCATCCTCTGTCTCTAAAATAGCTATCGTATATCCATTACTCTCATTTTGAAATATTATTTCTTCAACTGTTCCTTGTAAAGTTACCACTGGCCACCCTCCGAGTAAATATGTTACATATATTATATCATACTTACTTTTTTAAATTTCCAATTTTTATTTTTAACTTCCACATAGTTTAATCATATCTATGATTTCATTTCTTAACGCAGCTATATCTCCTTTTGTAGCTGGTCTGTTGTATTCTTTATAAAAGTCTCCATTAGTTTCTTTAACTACTTGATTCGACCGTTCATAATATGCATGTTTTACAAGCTTTGCATCTTTTATGTGTTTACTTACTGAATCATAGCTTTGAATAATATTAACTGCTGAATCATTCTCTAGAATTATCTGCACATGGTTTTCTTTCTTGTCTATTCTTTTTAAACGGTTTAGATTAAAATATCCAAATGAGCCGTCATTTTTTGATATTGGCTTTCTTACTTTTAGTGGGACAAAAATATTATTTTTATCAAATGGTATTGGGACAATATTTTTACATCCTATAACTCTTCCATAGTACCGCCTTGAAGCATTTAGGTCTATCATAAAGTATCTTGCAAGTAATGTTAACACACTTCTAATACTCTTATATATGTAAAGATCGTTTGAGCTACAGACTTTAACTTTAGTTGAATTGCCTTTCATATCTATATACAATGGGATAATTGCCATAATTCCATTCGAGATTAATTTTTCAATATTCTCCATAACTTCCAACTCCTTTCATTATATTTTAATTATATCCAAACATACGTTCGGTGTCAAGTAAATGAGTACAGGGATGGGTTAAGTGAAAGATTAAATTCTAGTTTGAAAGACTTACTTCCATAGGAAAAGAAATTAGTTCTACACCTAGAATTCTTGTATAATAAGTATGACAGTTGGACCTCCTGTGCGGAAAGGAAGGTAGATGTAAAAAAAGCCAACAAGAGTCAGCATGTCAGCCAGAGAATTCCGGGTTGGACATACTTATGATGATTTTCAAAAACTTATGAAAGAAAAGCCAGATACTCCTGTTATGGGAATGGATACTGTTGAAAAAAATAATATCATCATATAATTTATAGAAAGGATCTGTGAGAAATGTTAATAGGCTATACAAGAGTAAGTCCCCAAGAGCAAAATTTAGATAAACAAATAGACCAATTAAAAGAAGCTGACTGTGAAAAAATAATTTGTGAAAAAGTTACTGGAACTAAAAAAGCCTGTTCCAGGTTGTAGAAACACTAGAAAAGAAGCATGGATAGATACTACTACTCCACGATGTATAGGGAGTCAATAAATGATATCCTATCTAGATTATATATCTTAAATACTAGCCCTTTCTTTAAATTATAGTAGAATATTGCAAATTTCAGTCATGAGGTGATTTAATGTTAAAATCAAATCGTAAAATAATTGCATATATATTTTTATTTGTCGCTCTTATTTTGATAATCAACTATTCATTTGATTACTTATATCCAAGGGAATTAAAAGTTGTTTTGCAAAATAATAATTTAATAAACAAAAATTATAATATTGTTAAAATTTTAAAAGATAAAGGCTTTGAGTCTGAACTACAAAATATAACTATAAAAAAATCTGAAGAAGCAGGAAAAATGAAAGAAATCGAACAATTACTTCACAAAAAAGTGAAAAGAGTACCCTTATTTTTTGCCCCAGATTATTATAGCGTTGAAATTATATATGATTTTGCTGGATATTTAAATTTTTCAGTAAGAGGTAAAAGATATCTTGAAATAACAGATGAAAACAAGACAGTCTTTAGTAAAAAGAAGTCTAAGCATTATAAATATATATTTTGCGATGAAAAATTTAATTTCGAGGATTTTTGGCTATTACTTAAGTAGATGATAATAAGCTAGTAATTAATCATAAAATTTAATTGCACATATTATAGTCATTTAAATAAGTATAGCTTATACTCAATGCAACACAATCACAGAGGAAAAAAAGGTGGTCGTCCCGCCAAGTCAAATCAAGATATTGATCTAACTTTTAAGATGTATGACAGCAAGGAATACTCTATCTCTGACATATCAAAAGCCACAGGAGTTAGTAAAACCAGCTTATCAGCTTATATAGATACATAATGTTAAGAAAAACTAGCAAAAAATTAAGTTAATTGCGGACCATTATTTCCAAAAACACTTATACTATATGGAAGTTCTTTTTTAGGTAGATAGATGCTTGACTTTGCATCTTTGAATAGAAAAGAGCCATACCTTATAATACTAAATTTATAGATATGACTCTTTACATTTTTTAAATTATATACCTATGAAATTAATCTTAAAAACATCAGTAATTTTCAATATTTATAGCCTGCTTGCTCTTTATGTAAATCGTGCATTTTTAGATTTAAAAACAATAAAATGAAGATCAAAAAAATATACACAATATTTTATACTACCCAATAATTATCTTCCACCAGGTCCTGGCAAACCTGGAAAATTGCCTTTTCAAACATTTATGTGAAAAGTATATTCAGAATTTCCTTCTAAATAAGTAAAGTCTGTTCTTGCTCCAAAAAAATTGGTACTACTATTTAAATCAAAATAATAATCATTATAGTCATGTACTGAAACTGTATCACCAACTTCAAATCCGTCTCTTGAATAATATGTTACATCGTAAGAGAAAAAATCATGGAAAAAATCACAATCAAACTTACACAGTTCTTTAGTAATTTTTTCATCATTTAACCTCCCTCTATAAATTAAATTTTTCTTTAAAATACTCACTTATTCATAGAATTTCTCCACTTTTTAAAAGAAGCTATTTGTATATTTGTTGAATATATTGGATTTTATGGAACTTAGGTATGACTTTACATAAGGCTACGCTTAAGTGAAATCAATTATGATCGCCAATGGATCTCCACAATAGCTCATGGTGATTACCCTCCCATGTCTCGCAGGATCAAATTGTCCCTAAATTCCTTCGTTCTATCTATCCATGAGGTGGAGGCTGGAAATGCTCCTTGACGGGATCAATGTCCTTATGGAATGTATTCCTACCAGCTGCTCCTAGCTTCTTTGATCAAAGTTCAAAAATCTAGAATATGTTATCAAGTGTTACTGTTTAAAAATTGAATATTACCTATAGAATAGTTATTATGCTACTTGTAAATCTAATTGTAAAACATTCATATCATTTAATAATTTTTGTGGACTATATGTGGTGCCTTTTTTCCCTAAAGCAAATAACACTCTAATTAATTTACAACATAACGTAATAAGTGACTGTTTTTTCTTTAAAGGATTATTAGTCCTTGTTGTATAGTATTTATGCAATTCTCTAAACACAGGATTCTTACCTACAAGTGGCATAATCGCTCTAAACAAGAGTGCTCTTAAATTGTGTCTTCCTCTTTTGGTTATAGTTGTTTGACCCTTGTGCTTTCCTGAACTATTTTCTTTTAAGTTAAGTCCAGCAAGCTTTTGTATTTGTTTTGAATGAGCATAATTATTTAAGTCCCCTACTTCTGCTAAAAAACCAGCTACAGTAGCTACTCCTATTCCTAACATGGACAACATTGCTTCTGTTCCTGGAATATCAGATAAAATATGTTCAACCTGTATCATCAATTCTTCCATTTGAGAAGATAATATCTCATATCTATCTAGTAGATTATTAAGCTGTTTTCTAGCCATTTGAAGACCTTCATCAATACCTATAGATACTTTAGCAGCATCAAAGAGTTTCTGTGCCCTTTTAGCGCCTACGGCTCTTTTTATATCTTCTTTCCAAATACTAAGAATTTGATGCTCACCAAG
>NZ_JBNPXI010000018.1:0-101073 GCF_050433385.1 Brassicibacter mesophilus | reverse complement strand
AGCCCTTCTTTTTCATCATAGCTTAGTCTATGAAGCTCTTTTATTCCTTTTATATCTATTACTGCCTTTGGTGTTGTTAATTTTTCTCTCATCCTAACAATTAGGTCTGTACCACCGTTTAATATGTGAGCATTTTCACCATTTGATATTAAAAGCTCACTTGCTTCTTTTAATGACTCTGGTTTGTAGTAATCAAAATACTTCATTATTCCACCTCCAAATATCAATTCAATTATTTGTTTTTATTTATATAATCCGTCAATGTTTTAATATTTTTAATGTTTTGAATATTTTGGTGATTATTTTAGTAGCATCGATTTATGTTATCTGTCATATACGAGAAAACGTATTCCCGCACTTGTAAAAAAATATTACCTTCACACTAAATTATATCAAAAACCCTTTTGTCATAATTTTATAAATTTTACTACAATAAATATGATGTTTTAGTAACTATTAATAAAATCGTTATATGCTGTAAAAACTAACGCTTAAGACAATAATTTTATTATATATCCATAGCGTATTGTCCCCTAAATCCATGTAAATCTTCTAGATCTAACCCGGCTTGAATAATACCCTTCGAGCCTTTTTTAGAAACTGCAGCAAACTTGAAATACTTTCCATCAATATCTCTAACCTTCATTTCCTGACAGACTTTTTTGCTTGAATCTGTTAGTATTTCATAAAATTCATATGCTTGAGTGGTTTTATCATCAGTAAATTTAAAGCCTATACCCATTGGATTGTTTGAATATACAGTTTCTCCATCAGAATTAGCGATATAAAATTCTGAAATACCAGTCTTTTCAGATATTTCTTTTAAGAACTGATTATTTATAAGCCCTTTCTCATCATACTGTGCAAGCTTTTCACAAACTGCCAATAATTCTTTGTCTATTTCATCTTCAAAAGTCTTTGTAAATTCACTAAACCTCTTGGATATGTCAATAATATTGTCTGATACAATCATATTTGCCTTTTCTTTTTCCAGTTGTTCAAATATGTTTGCTTTAATCTCCTCTATCGTACCGTTTAGTTCTGATATAAAAGCAGACGTTCCCTCAATATTCTTTGCCAGAGACTCAGTAGCTCTGTTGTGTTCATTAATATTTTCAGCAAGTCCATCGATGAACACAGATATCTCTCTAATTCTTTCATTAATATCATGAAGATTTCTGATGGCTTCATTGCTTTTTTCTTTTATCGTAGTAGATTTATCTACTCCATGGTCTATTTCACTCACTACTTTATCTATACTTGAATCAATTTGAGAGATTCTTCCTTTAATCTCAATAGACGTTTCTCTACTTTCATCAGCAAGCTTTTTAATTTCACTTGCTACAACCGAAAAGCTTTTTCCAGCATCACCTGCTTTAGCTGCTTCAATAGCTGCATTTAAGGAGAGTAAATTTGTCTGTTCAGCAATCTCAGATATAACATCACTCATAGAGAAAATAGAGTTTAAATGTTCTTTTAGAAAATCAATTTCTTCAGCTATTTTCTTCATAATAACTTCTACTTCAGCTGCATCTTCTAAAGTTCTATCTATATCCTTACTGTCTTTATCTATTTTTTTCACAGACTCTTGAGCGAAGCTTCTAAAATTCATAGCATTTTCTGCAATTTCAGTATTAGAACTTAAAAGCTCTTCTGCTATAGCTGCATTTTCTGAAGTAAACTCTGCAGCTTTTGAAGAGTTTTCGTCGATATCATCTATAGCCTGTGAAATTGTATCAATATTAAGCAGTGAAGCCTTAATGTTATCATGAAGTAAATTTGTATATTCATCAATTTTAAGCTTAGAATATAATAAATTGTAAAGCCATTCTTGCATCTGTTTCTTTAAGCTTTTTAATATTGTGTTTAATCGTGAGTTGTTTTCAAGAGTCTTTCCTGCATTCATATCAGCCAGAAAATTTCCTAATGAATATTGATGGAGTACACCTTCAACGTTCTTTAATAATAGAGCCATTTTTCTTTTGTTAATTATTACATATATACCCAGTACTAGAAAAACTATCGTGATAATTAACATTATTTTGTTTAATGTGAACATATTACCAGAGCCAGCTCCAAAATCTATCTTTGGATTCACATAATAGCTAAACACTTTAGACTCAGTAAGTCGTTGAAAAAACAATGCCACAAATATCACTCCTTATTTATTATAGATGCAACTACTTAAGTTATAATCTGCTTTGTTACCAGCTTATAACATGAAGTTAACGTACAGTATTCTATATCAATTTTGATAATACCTTTGTGCTAATCATATAAAAGAAATTTATTTTTTTCATAGTTTAATGTGATAAGTTAACAAATGCAAAAAAGAGCCACTCATTTTGCATTAATATTTTGATATAATGACACTTTGAGTGACTCTCGGTATTTAGCTATGCAACTATAGCAATAATCATATATTAGTACTATAACTGAACAATAGTGCCGCTTTCTCTTCTTAACGCTTCTTTAGCTTTATCAAGGGACGCAATTACTGCTTTTCTGCCTGGTTTTGACTCAGCAAATTTAATTGCAGCCATTACTTTAGGGAACATGCTGCCTGGTGCAAAATGTCCTTCGTCAGCATAATTCTTCATTTCGTCCACAGTTACTATATCTAGATTTTTTTGATCTGGTTTTCCAAAATTTATTGCAACTCTTTCCACAGCGGTCAATATAACTAACGTATCTGCATCTATATCCTCAGCTAGTTTTTCTGAAGCTAAATCTTTATCAATAACTGCAGCTGTACCATGAAGTTTGCCGTTTTTTTCAATTACAGGGATTCCTCCGCCTCCTACAGTTATTACTATGTTATCGTTTTCTATAAGTGTTTTTACTGTTTCAATCTCTACTATTTTTTTAGGTTGTGGTGATGCTACAACTCTTCTATATCCTCTTCCTGAATCTTCTACAATATCATAACCTTTTTCATCTCTTAACTTTTCTGCTTCTTCTTTTGTGTAGAAAGGTCCAATAGGTTTAGTAGGATTTTCAAACGCACCGTCTTCTTTGTCAACTACTACTTGAGTAACAATTGATACGACTGGTTTTTGTATATTTCTACTTCTTAATTCATCACCTAATGCTTGCTGCATATGATATCCAATCATACCTTGGCTCATTGCTCCACAAACATCTAGAGGCATAGCAGGAGTAACAGCTCTTGCAGTTTCATTTTGAATTACTATTCTTCCTACTTGTGGTCCATTACCATGAGCAATAATAACATTGTATCCGTCTTGAATGATATCTGCTAGGTATTCGGTTGTCTTCTTCACAACCTGTAATTGTGCTTCTGCCGTAGCAGCACTACCTGAATCTTGAAGGGCATTTCCCCCTAAGGCAACAACAACTTTCTCCATATATAATCCTCCCGAAAATAGAATGGTCTTTTTTTATATTAATTGCATGTACTATAAAACTCCCTCTTCAGTTAACTTCTGAACTGCTTCTTTATCATATTCTAAGAACTCTTTTAGTATTTCTTCTGTATGCTGTCCTAGAGTTGGAGCTGGAGTTCTTACACTACCTGGAGTATCACTTAGCTTTATAGGTACTCCTGGAACTTTTAGCTTCCCTGCAACTGGATGCTCTATTTCTACTATCATTTCTCTTGCTAATACTTGTGGGTCTTCAAGTACTTTATCTACAGTGTTTATTGGTCCATTTGGCACCCCTGCTTTATCTAATATGTCTTGCCATTCTTTTGTAGTGTTCTTTACGAATGCCTCAGCTAACAATGGTCTTAGTTCTTCATAGTTTTCGTTTCTTAGTGGGTTTTCATTGAATCTTTCATCATTTGTTAGCTCTGGTTTTTCGATAGCTTCACATAGCTTTGCCCATAGAGAGTTATTTCCTGCTGCTACCATTATTTCTCCATCTTCTGTCTCAAAGGTTTCAAATGGTACTATTGATGGATGTCTGTTTCCTCCTGGTTTTGGCGCTTCTCCTGTGACTACGTAACGTGCTATTGCATTTTCTAACATTGCTACTTGACAGTCTAGCATTGCTACATCTACTTTTTGTCCTTTGCCTGTTGTATCTCTATTTACTAATGCTGCTAATATACCAGTTGCTGTAAACATACCTGCTGCTATATCTCCTATAGATGTTCCTACTCTTGTTGGTTTGCCGTCTTTTTGTCCTGTTATACTCATTATTCCGCCCATAGCTTGCACTACTGCATCATATGCTGCTCTTTTGCTATAAGGCCCTGAATGTCCAAATCCTGATGATGCCGCATATATGAGCTTTGGATTAATTGTTGATAAATAGTCATAGCCTAGTCCTAGCTTTTCCATTGTACCTGGTCTAAAGTTTTCTACTACTACATCTACTTTCTTAATCATTTCTAAAAATATCTCTTTACCTTTTTCTGACTTCAAGTTCAATGTCATACTTCTTTTGTTTCTATTAAGACTCATGAAATATGCACTTTCATCATTAACATAAGGTCCAAAATGTCTAGAATCATCTCCTGTTTTTGGCATCTCAATTTTTACTACTTCTGCTCCTAAATCTGCTAATATCATTGTCGCATATGGTCCAGCTAATACTCTAGTTAAATCAAGGACTTTTATATTGTCTAAGGCTTGTCTCATCGATATCCTCCTGATTACATATCTACCCGCCTAAAAGGCGGGCAGGTATATGTTTTTATATTCTATTATTCAGCTTCGAAAGCTACTATACGACAGATTGAAGACTCTCCACCTTCAAATCTCCATGGGAAACAACCAATGATCATACGTTTGTTAAGTATTTGATCGATATCTCCTCCAAGATTCTCAGCATGGATAATTTCATGTGGTCTTGGGAATACTTGAATATGCATTGCTTGATATACATCTGGCCATGGATAAATGTCATTTAATCCTTTTCCATATTTTCCTTGTAAGTATCTATCAGCTGCTTCAGCTTCTCTTGGCTCCCAGTCACGAATCTTAGTGTTCATTGGATGGTCTGCAGAACCGCAGTCAACACCAATCCACTTAATTTCCATTTCTTTTACCCAATCAACGAAATCCATTGATGGTCCAGGATGTCTTAACATATATCTTCTTTCATCTGCTTCTGGTTGGTCCCAACCATATTTATGGTATCCAGTGTTTATTATAAGGATATCTCCTTTTTTAACTTCTACTCTGTCCATGATATCTTGTGGAGTGTAAATACCATAGTCTTCAGCCACATCTGACAAGTCAACTATTACTCCAGGTCCTACTAATTTGTCTAATGGTAATGATGCTATGTCTCTTCCTGATGTATCAAAGTGCATAGGACCGTCTAAGTGTGTTCCTACGTGGTTTGAAGTTGTTATTAGCTGTCCATTGGCGCCGTTTGGTGACAATCTTTTGAAAAACTTGATTTGTAATGGCTCATAAGTAGGCCATGGTGGTGTTAAGTGACTTAATTTTTGAGTTAAATCATACATTTTAACATTGTTCCAGTTGTTTAATAAATTCATGAGTATTCCTCCCTTTTTTTATTAAATATTTGAAATTATTATAATTCACCTTGACTCTCAAGCATTTCTACAAAAGCTTCTAGAGCATCTTCAAAACATTTCATTGGTGGTCTTACAAGTCCCGCACCTACTTGACCTACTCCTGGGTCCTTATGTGCAATACCTGTGTTGATTATTGGACGAATTCCAGTTTCAACAACCTTTTGTATATCTATACCTGTTGCACTTCCTCTGAAATCAAGAACTGGTATTTTATATGCATTATTTTCTGCTTCTGTTATTTCATACATTGATTTAGAGTAATTTATAGCATCTTGTGGAACTCCACCAACAAATTGAACTATTGGTATAGCAGAAGCCATAGCAAATCCTCCAATACCTGTTGTCTCAGTTATACAGCTGTCACCTATATCTGGGTTAGCATCTTCCTTTGTAAATCCTGGGAAGTATAATCCATCTATTATTTCAGCTGGAGCTGTAAACCATCTGTTACCTATACCTGCAACTCTAATACCAAATTCAGTACCATTTCTAGCCATTGTATAAACTATCGTACTGTACTTAGTTCCTTCAGCCGGCTCCATAGTACATTTACAAGCTGGCATAGTTAAGTTAAGGAAGAAGTGGTCATTGCTATTCATAAACTTGAGTACGTCTACTTTGTCCTTTTCAGGGAACTTAGTCATTACAATATATGGAGCTAATTCTCTTATTAGTAGTGAAGTGCCTGCTTTATTTCTATTATGACCTTCATCACCCATTTGAAGAACTTGAGCTATCAAAGTTTTAAGATCTATTTCCCCCGAAAGTGCTAACGCTTCTTTTAGTACAGGAGCTAATGTGTTTTCCATCCATTTAAGTCTTTCAATAACTTCTTCTCCAAATGATCCAAAACGTAAAACTTTTCCTAATCCTTCATTTAGTGTACAGTAAGCATAATTTCCAAAAGTTTTATTTTGAACTATCCAAACTGGCATTGAATAAGTTACTACACCTGCCATTGGACCTACTGCACTATGATGATGACATGAATCAAATGTTATTTCTCCTGATGCAGCTAATGCTTTTGCTTCTTCTTCATTAGCAGCAAGTCCTTCATAGATTAGTCCTCCAATAATAGCACCTCTAAGTGGTCCACTCATTCTATCCCAAGTGATAGGTGGTCCTGCATGAAGAATAGTTTTTTTAGTCATGCCTGGGATATCATCTCCCGCTTTTCCTATACCAACAATCGCAGGCTGTGCACTCAATATTTTATCAAGAGCTTCTTTGTTGGCTTGAGCAATTTTTTCTGCTATCATTTATCTCACTCCTTATAAGATTATTAAGTTTTTAAATATTTATAACAGTACAAAACAATTACTTAAGTCTTGATAAAAGGGAAGAAAGTTTTTTATTCCCTCCAGCAGCAGGTCTCCAATCAACATGTGTCACCACGACCTTTTGTCCTTTCAGGTCTTTATAGAATGATTCAAGTCCTACATTAATAACCTTAAGCTCTTTGTTGAAAAGCTCGTTAACTTTTGACATCTGAAAAACCTCCAAACTTATCTAATTTTATTAAGGATTAATCCTGTAAGTCTTACAGCTTGAGCATTTGAAGGCATAACTATGACTCCAGCCTCTTCTAATCTCTTTTGAGATTCTTTTAGGTTTTGTGGATCATTTTCAGTACCACATATTGAGCCAACCATACAAAGATGTTTTCCTCTACTAGCCATTTTCGCCTTAGCTTCTTTAATAGCTGGAAGCATTTCTCCTACAGGGTCTTCATGAGAGCCATATCCTAATACAAAGTCCATTAACACTACGGCTATCTCATCGTCGTCTCCTTCTTTAATAAGTCTTTCAACTCTAGATATTGGATCTATCATTGGATGTGGTCTACCTACTGTGAATTCATCATCACCAAAATCTATACAAGTGTTTCCTTTGCTCAGTTTTATGTCTTGCATCTTATATTCAGGGGATAGAGGTATGTTAGAATATATTTCTTTAATGTCCTTACCTAAAAGCTTCATAGCCTCATCTGCAAGTGTTCCACCTGTATAAAATCCTCTAAAATATTTCTGTTCTGAAGAAAGCTTACTTACTTCTTCATCTACTATTTTGCTTATTTCATTTTCTGATAAGCTAAATCCTTCAAAATCTTTTACTTCTTCATTTCTTAATAGTGCAACAGCTTTCCTAGCAGCATCTTCTAATGAACAGCATGCATGTGCGCCATATTTTTCGATAAGCGCTTTATCTCCACCAATAAAATCTACTACTACTGGTTTTGGAGAATCTTTTATTGCTTTAAGTACTTTTTCTGCAACTTCTTCTGCAGGTGGTTTAGAAACTAGTACTATTACTTTAGTCTGAGGATCATTCATGAGGGCATCAATTCCTAAAAGCATCATGATACCACCTATTTCTTTCTTAAGATCTCTTCCACCAGTTCCTATTACTTGAGAAACTCCTTCACCTAGCTTATCTATTAAAACTGTTACTTCTTGAGTTCCTGTTCCTGAAGCACCTACAACACCAATGTGTCCTTTTCTAATAACATTAGCAAAAGCTAACGGAACATTGTTAATTATAGCTGTACCACAGTCTGGACCCATCATTAAAAGTTCTTTTCCACTAGCTAACTCTTTTAATTCCTTCTCTTCTTCTATGGTTACGTTATCACTAAATAGCATAACATTTAAGCCATTGTTCAATGCTTTTTTTGCTTCATCAGCTGCATATTTTCCTGGAACTGATATAACTACCATATTAGATTCAGGTTCATGCTTAATTGCTGAATCTAAAGTTGGCGGCATATAGTCAGCATCACTTCCCTTTTTCTTTTGGCTAAGAAGTTTATCAACTTCACCGACTATCGTCTCAATCTGAACTTGATCCTCTGCAAGAACACTAACAAAGAAGTCATTTGGAGTCAGCTCTTCTATTTCAGGGCTAGTTATAGCTAGATTCCTAGTAAGTTCCTTGTTTAAGTCAGTTCCCATTCCCACTAATGCTTCTTTTACACCTTCGATTTTCTTAATTTCTTTTGATATAAGCATTAATGTAACAGAATCATAATAAGTATTTTTTCTAATCTCAAACTTTACACTACTCATTTATAATCTACCTCCTAGAGTATTGATTAAACAATATTTTGCTTCCAATATATATTCCAGAAATAATATCTGTACCTGAAGTTTCACCAAATTTAGCCACTGTCTTTAAACTATTGATGAACTCATCAAATGCTGTATCTGATATAAGAGTTAACATTAGATTTCGTATATTTTCATTTACTTCTCCTTTAGACGAAAACTTTAACATCTCTTCACTTACTGTTGTTGTTTTTCCATCTATTTTCATGATCAATTGCTCATTAAACTTTAAAGCATTTTTTACATCCTTACTCATATAATCAAATAAATATATTCTAGAAATCATCAATCCTGAAATAAAATCATCTGTAGATGGAGTAAGACCTGCTCCAAAACCAACTATATTTTTTGTAGTATCTGCAATAAGTTCAATAGACTCATTTATATATGACTCTATGAAATTTAAGAACCTCTTTTTTATAAACTGTTCCTTTTTATCTATGTCCTGACCATCAGCTAAAATCAGTTCAAATCCTCTATATTTTTCGTTTAATGTCGTTAGTAATGATAAGATACCTTCTGTTTTTCCTTCATTTATTAAGAATTCTTTTATAATGTTTATTTTTTTAAAAACGTTTTCCTTTTTGTCTTTAGAATAAATAAAATTTGGACTTTTATTCCATCTTGAAGCCATGTCATATATAATAGTCATATTAATACTTTCTATCCATGCATATTCATCATGAAAGTACACCTTCATTCCAGGCTCAATTCCTAGCTCTAGCAAAGAAACACTTTCAGATAGTTTTATAGCATTTGGAGACATAGGCTTATTAAATGCCAAAATCGCAATAAATTGATTATCAGAAGTAATCACATTAAATGCACTATCAAATACAGAGTGAACTATTCCTATTAAATTTTTCTGTTGTATATTTTCCTGTAATTGTTTGCATATGCTCACTGCATTCATAGGATCAAATCCCTTGATTTACAATTTGAAATATCTTGTTACTGTCTTTACTAATATAATACCTTATTTAAGAGCCTATTTCTTTATGTAATATTCCAAAAAATGTACTTACTCTTTGTTAGTAGTTAATAAAGCATTCTATAATTAATAAAAAAATGGCATCCCTTGGCTTTAAGGGACGCCATTTTTTTAATCTTTTCCGCTTTCCATCATTTCATGAATCTTTAATGATATTTGAAGGTTTAGCCTCTCATTGTAATCTTCAAGATCTATACCTGTAATTTCTTTTATTCTCTGTATTCTATAGATAACAGTATTATAATGTGTGTACATTTCTTCAGATACTTTCTTTAGATTTCCTGCATATTTAAAATATTTATTTAAGGTTTCAATAAAATCAGTACCCTTTTCTCTATCGTATTTCACTAAGGTTTCTAGCAGCTCTGTATAAAACTGCTGAAGTTCTGGCTGGAGTTCTTCATAAGATAGTATTCTATAGATACCTAACTCATCATAATGCACTATCTTTTTGCTATTAAATTTGTTTAGGTACTCTATTACCCTATTAGCTTCTCTATAGCTTTTCCATAAATCTTGAGTCTCTTTATAATTTCTTCCTATGCCAATACAAATATCATCACTAATAGATTCATAATCTGCATACCTTATTATTTCATTGCAGAATAAGTTTATATCCTGCTTTACCTTTTTTATCTTTTCAATATTTTCAGTTCCAAATAGGATTATTATTTTATTGCTTTTATTTCCATACACTATTCTTTCATATCTGTTCTTAGTGATTCTCTTTATTATGCTAAACATCTTCATATTAATTTGGTGAAGATAGTCAGTTGTTGTAGGATCGTATTTATTGTATTTTTTACTATCATTAATAGCTATTACTACAACAGAATAGCTAAGTGCAGGATCAAAATCAAAGTAAGGTGCTATTTCTAATGCTTTTTTATGCCTACTTTCTTCATTCGATAGAAGGTCTTCAAAAAATTCAATTTTATGCTTACTTTGAATTTCAAAAATTGAAATCTTTTTATATAAATCTAATGCAACTATTGGAGTCGATGCTTCAATAACTGTCAATTCAACCGGTGTAATAGGTTTCTTATCCTCCCATATATATATGCAGCCATAGTCTTTATCGCTTGTATATATAGGAATTATTATCCTATTCACCTTCTCTTCGCCGAAAACATCAATTGCTCTTTTACTTAGTGAAGGCTCTATGGCTTTATCTTTATCCTTCCTTCTCCTATTGGTCTCTTCATCAAGAATTCTTTCAATGTATTCCTTTTTACAATCCTCACACATTATAACATTAGTCTCAAATAAATAATCTCTTATTGCCATTGAATTTTTATCTATACTATCATATAAAGCTTCGGCTATTTCCTTTAAACCCCCATTATTAAGCATAACATTCAAAAGTTTATTATGGATATTATCAATTTTATAAAGAATATTTGTTTGATTATTAATAATTTCAGTAAGAGCATGTGCAATCAAAGTTGAATATGAAATTTCATATGGTATTTCAATTAACGGAAACCCTAATTCATTTGCAATTTCCAAAACATTTTCTGGTATATCTTTAATGTATCTCTTAGTCTTTATACCAAGTCCAGCTAATCCTTTTTCATTCAACTTTACTATTAGTTCACTAAGTTCCTTTAGATTATCCTTCATAGAATATGCAGTAGTAAGTAAAAATTCTCCTGCTTCAACCCAATTCACGATATCAGGTACTTCCATTACATTCATTTTCGTTATTTTATTTTCTATCCCATCTTTGCCTGCTAATACCTTAGCTTCTTTCATTACATCTAGTTCTAAAAGTTCTCTTACAGTAATACCTGAAGATTTATACACGTAATCACCTCTCACTTCATTGTGTAATTCAATTGCTACCAATCTAGATATATATTTAATTTTTTACAAACGCTAACGCACAATCCACAACCAGTACACTTTTCATGGTTTATAATGATACCATCATGATGATTAATACTGATAGCATCATATATACATGACTTAATACAACTTTTACACTTCTCCCCATTACAAATTCCATTAATTTTAGCTATAAAAGGCTCAGCTGGTATTTCTTCAAAGGATTTAAGTGATTTTAATGCACTTCCTCTAAAGTCTTCTATACATGAGTAACGCTTACTTGACATCCAATTCTCCACATCATTAAGTATTTCATCTATTTTTCCATATCCATTTAGCATGAGAGCAGTGCATAGCTGTACAGTACTAGCACCTAACATGATATACTCTAATACATTTACATAATTACTTATTCCACCTATGCCCGAAACAGGTATATTGACGGCTTGACTAATACTTGCTACAGCCGCCAAACCTATTGGTCTAATACCTTCGCCTGAATAGCCTCCATAGGTTGGAAGAAGTGCTCTTCCTTTTTCTATATCTACACCCATTATTGATCTGACAGTATCTATAGCACTTATTGCGCTTGCACCAGCCAGCTTTACAATCTTAGCTAATAGAGCCATATTATTTACATTGGCAGAAAATTTCACCATAACAGGTATTTTTACTGAGTCTACTGCACTTTTTGTTAAAGAATAAAGTCTTTTGGGGTCAGTAATGAGAACTTCTATTCCTTCTCCATGAGGTATTGATATCCCAAGTTCAATGGCGTCAACTCCAAATTTTTCAACTTTTTTTGCTAAATAAGCCATTTCCGAAGGGGTATGAGCTAGAATATTTGCTATTATTACACCTTTTTTCTCTTTTGCATAGTATATTTCTCTTTCCCATTCTTCAAGAGTATAATCACTATAAAGCTCAATGTTTTGCATACCTAGACTATTTGCAACTATCCTAGGTCTAACATTAGATCTTACTTCGTTAGCAATAGTCTTAGTAACAACAGCCCCTGCCCCTGCTTCTATGGCTTTTCTCATCATATCACCACTTCCCGCAAGAGGACCTGCTGCAACAATGATAGGGTTATTGAGCTTTATTCCCATAAAGTTGACTGACAAACCCATATAATCACCCTTTAACTAAATATTTCTTTAATCCTGTTTTCATGCCCACAAGATTTTCTGATTTTAAGCGTAGGCTGGATAAAAATCTTCTGCTTAAAATTTTCTTCACAACTACTTTCTATCTCATCTATAAGTAGCCTTGCTGCTGTTAATCCCATTCTATACACCGGATGGGTAACAGTTGTAAGCTTAGGTTCAATAAGCGATGACATACTTATATCATCAAATCCTACTACTGCAAAGTTATCAGGAACACTATATCCCAAATCCTTTATAGCATCTATTACACCAAATGCCATTAGGTCATTAGCTGTGAATATAGCTTCAGGTTTAATATCTAATCTCAGTAGCTTTTTAAAGGCTAAATATCCTGACTCTATGTCGCATTTTGCTTCTAAAATATATTCTGACTTGAGTTCAATACCTGATTCATTCATGGCCTTTTTATATCCTTTAAGCTTTTCTATATTTTCTCTTTTATTCATGGTCCCACCTATATACGCTATCTTTCTATATCCTGTGTTTATTAGGTGATTTATTGCAAGGTATGCTCCTAACAAATAATCGGTATAAACTATATTCAAGCCATTATCCTCAATAAGTCCTCCGAGAAAAACTATGGGTGTGTCTTGCTTTTTAATCTTATCTATATCTTCTTGTTCCAGTAAACTAGAACAAATAATAAGCCCGTCCACTTTTTTTCCTAAAAGCATCTCAATTGATTCTTTTTCTCGTGAAATATCATACTCTGTATTACTAAGCAGAATATTATATCCTTTTTTATAAACTACATCTTCTACTCCCTTTGCAATCTTTGGGTACAATGGATTCAGAATATTCGGAATAACGAGTCCAATTGTACTTGTCTTATTCATCGCTAAGCTTCTTGCAACACTGTTCGGTACAAAGTCTAATTCTCTCATAGCTTCTAGTACCTTTTTCCTCGTGTCCTCTGAAACTAGTTCTGGGTGGTTTAGAACCCTTGAAACTGTAGCAACAGAAACTCCTACCTTTTGAGATACTTTTCTGATATTTGACATAATTTCACTCCAAAACTCTACTTTTATTATATCTTTATTATATCACTTTTGAGCTTTTAGACAATTAAAACAAAAAAGTTAGGAGTACTAGCTATTAAAATGTCTAGTACCTCTAACTTTTTTGTTTTAGAACTATACCTCATGTGTATTATATTATTATCATTTAATTTTACTGACAATAATCTATATTAAAGCTTAAAATCTATATTTCTTACTGCTCCATCTAGTGTTAGCTCTCTTATTGAAGGAGTGGTACTGCATACAATTTTTCCTTTTCTAATTACATATAAACACTCGCTCATAATTCTTATAGCATCCATTTCAGTTTTTGCATCCAATACAATTAAATCTGCATTCTTCCCTACCTCTATACCATAACTATCACTTATATTAAGAGTTTTAGCGGAGTTTAAAGTTACCATGTCAAATAGCTGAGGTATTTGGTCGTATCCACTCATATGCGCTGTGTGCATTAACAGATTAGCAGCTTGAAGCATGCTTCCCTTGCCCATTGGATACCAAGGATCCATGATTGAATCATGTCCTATACTTACATTTACACCTCTTTCTGTTAGTTCATCTACTCTCGTATGACCTCTTCTCCTAGGATATCCATCTGTTCTATTCTGAAGAACAGAGTTATCAAATGGGTTGGTTATCATATTCATTTCTGCTCTTTTTAAAATTCCAATTAATTTAAATGCATAATCGTTGTTATAGTTATGCATCGCTGTAGTGTGGCTAGCAGATACTAATCCCTGCATTCCATTTAAAATTGTGTATTTTGCCATAACTTCAACAAATCTTGATTGATCATCCCCAGTTTCATCAACGTGTAAATCAATTAATGCATTATATTTTTTTGCAAGCTCGAAAGCAAATTCTACATCCCTAACTCCATCCTCTCTTGTGAGCTCGTTGTGAGGAATACCACCTACAACGTCTGCTCCCATTTCCATAGCTTTTTCCATCAGTCTATCTCCATTAGGTACAGCGAAGATTCCATCCTGAGGAAATGCAACAATTTGAATATCAACATAATCCTTCATTTCTTCCTTAACTTCTACTAATGCCTCTACAGTTGTTAGCTTAGGATCAGTTGTATCTGCATGCGTTCTTATTCTTAATGTTCCATTTGCAATTTCCCATTTAATTGCTTCGATAGCATTCTTTTTTATAACTTCTTTTGTTAGCGTTTTCTTGCGCTCACCCCAAATTTCTATTCCTTCTAGTAAAGTTCCTGACATATTATAGCTTGGATCTCCAACACTTAAAACAGCATCTAGATGAAGATGTGGATCAATAAAAGGTGGAGAAACTAAGTTACCCTTAGCATCTATTTCCTGTTTTCCTTTGACTTCTATTTTATTTTCTATTGCTTTAAATACACCATTTTCAATACCAATATCAAAAAATTCTTTTTTTCCTCTTAATTTCGCATTTCTAATAATAAGTTCCATTGTTATCCTCCTTTTAAGTCTTTATATGTCTACTTAGTTGCTTTCTTCTTATGCATAGCCTTGTCAATGACTGCATATCCTACAGCTGCCGCTATTATAGAGTTTAATGGAGCAATACTTAGTACACCACTCTTCGGTGATATAACAGATACTGCTATAGCTATAACCCAAGCAATTATAGCAGACCAATTAATATCTTTAAATTCATGATCTTTAGGCTGTTTATATTCTGTTTTATGTCTTAAGAAGAAATCTCCTATTATAATACCTCCTATTGGTGGTAGAGAAACACTCAAGAATGTTAGCCAATTCACAAAATTATTGTAAAGAAATACAGAGAATATGGTTCCAATTGTTCCTGCAAAAATTGTTAAGTGCTTTCTTTTTAATCCAGTTATATTAGCAAGACCTAATCCTGATGCGTATAAAGCATTATCATTTGTAGTCCAAACATTTAATGCTAGTAATGCAATGCCTGCACCTAAAAGTCCTTGAGCAGCAAGAACATCTGAAATATCAGCAAACCCTGTAGCTATAGCACCTATAGCACCAAATAATATCATAAGACTATTCCCAAAACTAAATCCGATCACTGTAGCACTTACGCCAGTCTTTTTATCCTTTGAAAATCTTACAAAGTCTGGAGTCAATGTTCCAGCACTTATGAAAGAACCAACTACTAAAGCTACCCCTACAGCTACCGTCAAAGGATTAGATGGGGCTATATCCGCTAATTGATTAAAACCTCCAGTATCAATAACTGCTTTTCCAACGGACATTGTTCCTAATATAATTATTGCTGGAACAGCAATAGTACTTATCCACTCTATTGCCTTCATACCTATTACAACTGTTGCTGTCATAAAAATTCCACCTATTATTATCAGTGGTAAAATAGGTATGCCAGTAAAACGATTGATTGGATATGCAAACATTGCTAATCCTACACCAAACCAACCAATTTGCGTGAAAGCGAGCATAAAAGATGGAAGTTTAGAGCCTTTAACCCCAAAAGCATATCTTGCAAGAATATGTGTTGAAAGGTTTGTTTTTGACGCTGCGTAACCAAGAAAAGCTCCATAAATTCCGAGTATTAAATTACCAAAGATAACTACAAAGAATAAATCGGGCCAAAGCTTAAACCCTTGTCCTAGGGTTCCTCCAGTCCACATACTTGCGGCAAAGAAAGTTAGCCCTAGCATTACCATTGACATAGAGAACAAACCTCTTCGGTCTTTCTCTGGCACTGGCTCCAGTGCATAATCATCATGTTTTACATTTTGGTTCTCTGACATTGAATTCCCTCCTTTGAAATGTAACCAGTTACATTACATCATCATTGTAAATCCAAATGTTGTAGAGTTTGCACGATATTTTAGCACGTATCAATTTGACTATATAATGAAAACGGTTTCATTAATAATTCTATATTTTATGTCTATATCCTTTACTTTTTTTAAATATTTTGAATTTTGTTAATGTTTTACATGCTTTTCTAGTAAAATCATTATTTGTTTATAATATTTTTACAAAAACAAAATATAAAACTGTCAGAAAGTTTTCTGACAGTTTTATATCCTACTTACTATTTTTATCTTTTCTTTATCTTCTGCTGAGCGATTTTTAAAGAATCTATAATTTCTTCATATCCTGTACATCTACATAAGTTGCTTCGAAGCCATTCCCCCATTACTTCATCATCGACTTCAGTATGTTTTTCTAATATAAATCCTAATGTACAATAGTCGCGTTAAAAGCCACATTTTTGATAAAAAGCTTCTTGAATTTCAATATCATTGGGATCTTCTATTACTGCTATGCTACTATCTCCAACCTTAGCAACAACATCATACACGATTAACAGGCTTTTCATCTAGAAGAACTGTACACGCTCCCAGTCTCCATTTTCACACCCAGGTTTCCCTCCAGTAAGTCTAAAACTTTCTCTAAGCACTCTCAATAGAGTATCGGAAGGTTTTTATAATTATCTTTCTTTTTTCATTATTTACATTAAGAACAATAGCCGCGTAGTCTCTATATTTTATCATACTGCGCTAGCATCCCTTTCAGCTTTTCAAGAGAGTTTACTATAGATTTCTTTTTTAAAAATTTTCTAAACTCTCTTAACTCTAAAACACCATTTCTTGAACTACTAGGTAGATTATTAATTATTTGATTTACTCTTTCTCCAAAGTCAATATTCTTATTACTTAATATTTCTTCTAACTCGTATAAACTAAAGGTAAAAGCACAAATCTCTATCACTATATCTCCTCTTTACACAGAAAGTAGCTTAAAAAAGGAGATATTATATTATGTACCAACAAAATCCTAAAAATAAATGAACTATTGTCAACATAGAAGAAATATATTAATAAATAAAATATAGTTCTACTTACAGTGAGCAAAAATGTTCTAAATACTAAGTTACCTAACAATTCATCATCTGTTCTACCGTATTTACCAGAAACATATATCTGAATCCCTGTTAATGGCTTATTAAAGAATGCATCTCCTATACTAATACTTAAGCTAAAAACAACAAAGGTTGTAAAACTAGGTCTAAACAGTAATGACATAGATAGCCCAAGTGCAATGGCACCAATGAACATTAGTTTGTTTCGCGAAACTTTTTTTTGAACCTTAATGTAAGTGTAATATAAAATTATTCCTGATATAGCGAAAAGAGAATTTAGTAGCCCCATTAAAGATTCACTTTTTGCAAAGGAAAACAAAAAAACACTATTGGCCATTATTATAAATTGCCCATAAGGAGTATGCACTAAATGAGTAAGTATTACTCTTCTATAGCTTTTTATGCTAAACATATGTTTGAAGTTTGGTTTAGCTACATATTCAATCTTTCTATTAGGCAAGGTAATTGCATTTGCAATCTGAATAATTAATAAAATTATTATAACATATGCCATTTTAGCAAAACCAAATTTTTCAATTGTAATACCTGAAATTATCGGAGTAACAACTGAAGATATTTTAGTTACAATTCCTATAATACTCATAAAACTATCAGCTTGATCTCTGTTCAAATCGCTTGCTTGAAACACATTTAAATTGAAATAGAACAGTCCGTCTCCAAATCCTCCTAGAATTCCTATTAAGATTGCATAATTTGAGATGTTATCTCCCATTATTGATGTAACAACAAAAAGTAAAATAAAACAAAGTGATGACATTAGATAATTAAGTTTAGTATTCTTAAGCGCTACCCTATTTCCTAAGTAAAAAGATACAAAGGCAGCAATATAGTTAAAAATATTAAATACTGCCACTGCCTTGATATTTTTCCCTGTTTTCCACAAATAGATATTTACAAATATCAGCACAAAGCTTTTAAATATGGAAAATACTAATTGCATTATAACCATTTTTTTCGAATTTTTGTCCATTATAATCACCCCAAAGAAGTCTACTGCTAATTAGTATAACATATTATAGTGTTGTGTCAAACTAACCATCACCTCTAAAAACCCTCTATTCAATTTGACAAAAGGAATCATTACCCGGGAAATTTTTATCCAACTTATTATATTTCTCTCTTTATTGACAAAATCAAGTATAGAAAAGGATAAAAAAAGAAAGCTGACATAATCAGCTTTCTTCTATGCACCTACAAACAGTTCTTCAAATTCTTTAGCACCTAGAGTTTCTTTTTCTAGCAATGCTTCTGCAACTCTATGAAGTTTATCAATATTCTCTTTTAGTAATGTTTCAGCTTTACTATACGCTTTGTCAATAATATTTCTCATTTCCTTATCTATAGCAGCAGCAACTTCTTCACTGTAGTTTCTGCTTCTTGCTAAATCTCTGCCTATGAATACTTCATTATCATCATCACCATAAGTCATAGGTCCTAGAGCATCACTCATACCATAGTGGGTAACCATGTTTCGTGCTATCTTTGTTGCTCTATCTAAGTCGTTTTGTGCACCTGTACTTATATCTCCTAGAACAAGCTTTTCAGCTAATCGTCCTCCTAGCATATGCACAAGCTGTATTTCCATATCTGTCTTAGTCATATAACTTCTATCTTCTTCCGGAAGATACATTGTGAATCCACCAGCTCTACCCCTTGGTATAATAGTAACCATGTGAACCGGATCAGAGCCTGGAAGTAATCTAGCTGTTAATGCATGGCCTGCTTCATGATATGCTGTAAGTTTCTTTTCTTTTTCACTTATTACTCTACTCTTCTTTTCTGGTCCAGCAATTACCTTAGTTGATGCTTCTTCTATAAGTGACATAGGTATTTTATTAAGATTATTTCTAGCTGTCAGTAAGGCAGCCTCGTTAACCAAATTCTCTAAATCAGCTGGAGTAAATCCAGGAGTTCTTCTTGCAACCACCTTTAAATCTACATCTTCTTCAAGCGGTTTTCCTTTAGTGTGAATGCCTAGTATAGCTTCTCTACCTTTTATGTCAGGTACTCCTACGTACACTTGCCTATCAAATCTACCAGGTCTTAAAAGTGCAGGGTCTAAGATGTCTGGTCTATTTGTCGCTGCTATAATTATTATACCCTCATTCTCACCAAATCCATCCATCTCAACTAGTAACTGGTTTAATGTTTGTTCTCTTTCATCATGACCGCCACCTAAACCAGCGCCTCTTCTTCTTCCTACTGCATCTATTTCATCTATAAATACTATACATGGTGAATTTTTCTTTGCCTGTTCAAATAGGTCTCTTACACGTGAAGCTCCAACTCCAACAAACATCTCAACAAAGTCTGAACCACTTATGCTGAAAAATGGTACTCCTGCTTCACCTGCTACTGCTTTAGTCAAATAAGTTTTACCTGTACCAGGAGGTCCTACCATAAGTACACCTTTTGGTATTCTCGCCCCTAACTCTATATATTTTCTTGGACTTTTAAGAAAATCAACTATTTCTCTAAGCTCTTCCTTTTCTTCATCAAGCCCTGCTACATCAGCAAAGGTAATTTTTTTACTATCATCCTTAAGCATTTTGGCTCTGCTTTTCCCAAAAGACATAACTCGGTTTCCACCACCTTGAGATTGCTGCATAAACACAAACCAAAATACTACAAATACAAGTATTAAAAATATGGTCGGTAAAGCTTGTAAAAACCATGGAGTTTCAGGCTCCTGTTCACCAACTACATTTTTAATTTTTCCTTCATTAATTGGAGTTTTTAGATAATCTTCATAAAATTTATCTGAACTAGTAGGTAAGGTCAAAGTAAACGACGTATCATCTTTAAGCTTACCTTTAACGGTATCATCTTTGACAATGGTAATACTCTTTACGTTATTGGCATTTATCTCTTCTATCAATTGAGTATAGTCAATGATTTTCGTTTCTTCTACATTTTTTGATAAAAGCTGAACAACAAGCACTATGACTATGAATATAAGCAAATAAAAGCTTATACCCCTGAAAAACTTCCTCAACTATAGTCCTCCTTTCAAACTAAGCAGATTATTGTATCATTTTATTCTACCATAATAGTTATCAAAAAACAACAATATCTGCTTTTATCTGTCTTTCAATTACTTATAGGCACTTTCCTTTAACACACATACATCTGGAAGATTTCTATATCCTTCAGCAAAATCTATCCCATAACCTACTACAAATTCATCTGGTATGTCAAAGCCCTTGTATTCAAGTTCTACATCAACAAGTCTTCTTTCAGGCTTGTCAAGTAATGTACATATCTTAACACTGCTTGCTCCTCTTGATTTTAGATTGCTTACTAAGTAACTTAGAGTAAGTCCAGTGTCAATTATATCTTCAACTATCAGTATATCCTTACCTTCAATACTAGCTTCTAAATCTTTCAAAATTCTTACTACTCCAGATGATTCTGTAGAGTTTCCATAACTTGAAACTGCCATAAAGTCTATAGTTAGTGGTATATCGATGTTTTTAGCTAAATCAGACATAAACATAAATGCACCTTTTAAAACTCCTACTAGCATTAAATCCTTATCTTTATAGTCCTCTGAAATCTTCTTTCCTATTTCGCTTACTCTCTGCTGTAACTGCTCTTTAGATACAAGTACTTCTTTTATGTATTCTCTCATCATAATTCCTCCTTAAAATTTTGTTGTAATGTTAGTTATAATATTTAATGGTCAATAGAATATTCTAATACTAGGACATTCTTTGTACTCGGAGTTATTTTATATTCCTCATTTATTCTATAACCTATAACCCAAATTATACTTCCTTTATGTTCTACAAGAGGTATTCTATCCCTTTCATGTCTTGGTATTTTTTCATCAATGAAAAAATCCTTTAGCTTTTTACTGCCTTTCATTCCTAATGGTGTAAACCTATCACCACTCTTCCTGTTTCTAACAAACATTCTATCACTTATTTTATCATAATCAAAAAACTTTATATATTTGCTTTTATATTTTGTATCTATATCAGATATACAGTGAATGCCTGATATTAAAGTACTTTTAAGCTCCTCTATTCTAGTTATCTTGCCAATATTTATTTCGTACGTAAAATCAGTAAACTTGTCTTTACTACCTCTTTCGATAATTAAGTTGCCATAGCTTAATCTGGCAACAATATTGTTTGATATTGTAATATACTTGCCTGTCTGACTTTCATATGCTAGGTCAATTATGTCGATAATATGCTTTTCCTCTATCCCTTTTAGGCTGCCGTTTATTTTTTCTATACTCAACCTCAACACTCTTGTCATTATTGCATGATGTTCTTTTATAAGCTTTTCTATACTTAATACTATACTATTTATCGTTTCTTCTACAACTATATTTTTAAATTTTTTTTCTGCACATCTCACTAAGAACTCACTATCTGCCTGCATTAATCTAGATGTCCTTGCTAATGTATCTATTATACCATGATTAAAGTTTTCCTCTACATAAGGTATTAACTCAAGTCTTATCTTATTTCTCCCATATATAGGTTCTAAATTAGTTCTGTCTATTCTAGCATCTAAACAATTCTCGTCGCAATATTTTTCGATTTCACTTCTTTCAATATCAAGTAAAGGTCTAATTATATTTCCATTTTTATATTCCATTCCCTTAAGACCATCTATTCCAGTACCTCTTAAGATTCTCATCAGCAATGTTTCAGCCTGATCATTTTTATTATGCGCTACTGCTATCTTTCCATTTTGAAGCTTAGATATTATTTCATTAAAAAATGCATATCTAATCTCTCTTCCTGCCTCTTCAGAAGTTAATTTTCTTTCCTTTGCATATGCATTCATATCTATTTTCTTAGAGTAAAAAGGCAAATTCATTCGGGTACAAAAACTTCTGACATATTCCTGATCTTTATCTGCTTCAATTCCTCTTACGCAATGATTTACATGAGCTACGTATATTTTAAAGCCTATTTCTATTGAAACGTTATTTAAGATGCTAAGCAAAGCCATAGAGTCTGGCCCACCAGACACGCCTATAACAACGTTATCTCCACTATTGATTAAGCCATGATACTTTATTGTTTGTATTACTTTGTCTTTTATCATAAAATCACCTAACATTTTTTATTTACATCTAAATCAACTACAGCAAGTATACACCAGTAATAATAGCAGTTATGAATAGTATTATTCCTATTGCAAAAACAACGTTTGCAATTATATTATACTTACTAATCACTTTATTGCTGTAACAAAAATCACAACTATTATTACATAGTTTCATAGAAGCTCTTAATTGTTCTATGTATATGTCAATATTATTATAACCTCCATTTAGGGCTTTTCGTAATACTTTTTTTAGTTGTGCGTGTATTTTAAGCAAGTAAAGTTTGTCTATAACTTGCTTAATACTATTCAATATTGGGTTAAATTCGTCTTTGGTCATCATATTTATCATTATCATGGTAACACTAAAAATTATGTTTTCAGGATATTTTTTATCTAAGCATACTCCCCAGGAAAGCATATTATACGTTGGAGTATATTCTCTAACACCATATTGTTCTTCCACAGCACCACCAAAGTCAATAATTGTTATATTTTTTCTATTTTTATCTAGCATAATATTTTCTAGTTTTATATCAGAATATATATACCCCATTTTATATATTTTTTCTAATATGTTCAATAGAATGATTCCAATCTTTATTATTTCTTTTAATTTTATATTAGTTTTACCAAGAAACTGTTTTAAATTGTATCCGTCAACGAAATCCATAACAAAAAAATAGTACACTTCTCCATTTCTTTGATAATCATCTATCTCATATACCTTTGGGACACATTCAAGCTGCTCAAGCGCTTTCAAAACATTGTATTCTCTTGTTATTGATGTAACTTCTTTGCTGAGCTTTAATGCCCTATACTTTCCTACATTGTCCCTAACCTTGTATACAGACCCTATTCCACCTTCTCCAAGTTTATATAGTATTTCATATCTATTTCCATTCCATTTTCCAGTTAAAAACCGTCCTATATTCACCATATATACCCTCTTTTCATAAAATAAGCCTACAAAATCAATTTTGATTTGTAGGCTTATAGATTATACTATGTTGCTCCTTAACAATGTATCCTCTTCATCTACATATAAACCGGTAATTTCTCCATTTAACATTTTTATCGCTGCATCAAGGGCTGGTCCTGTTGGAGTAGTTCCACCTGTCTGTATTTTTATTAAGGCTTCTTCTAGTTCGGATATATCTTCAGTAAAATCACAAAGTATATCATACAGTCGATTATCTACTCCAGGATAGCCTATAACTGATATAGAGGTTTTGCCTTTCCTGCTGCTTAATACTCTGAGTAAATTGATTATACTATGCTTTGATATATTAATTTTATTAACCATGCTTCCACTACAATCAATAACAACGCAGCATTTAATATTAATTTCATCCCCCAACTTGTCTATAATATCGGTAACTTTTTTTCTAGAGCTAGGATGCATATCTTTAAACTCTGTTCCAACAATCTGTTTTAGTTCTTTATTTACAGCCTGCTCTATAGTCATATGGACTGACTTCATTGTTACCATGCTCATAGCAGATGTCAGGCTATTAATATCAGACATCTCCCATATCCCACCTCCAGCCAAAGCTATATTCTGTATTTCTGTCATTGGAGTTTCTTTATTAAGACTATCAACAATCCCAATAGTACTTATTGTTACTCCGCTTTTATGACCTTCTTCAGCTATAATAACTGGATTACTGCCAACATTTGATCCCCCGTCAGTAGCTAGTATTATCTGTTTAAACTCTATATTCTTTTCCATAGTAACCCCCCTCAGGTTGTTTTTTATGATTATTTCCATACTTGTAGTTTATATACACTAATATATATGCTAGTCCAAATATATATATGAGGGGATATGAAAAAACTATCTTCTTCTCCAAACCTTTGTAACAAGAACTGTCATATCATCTTTACTTTTATAATCACATGATTCTAGTGCCGTATCTACAATTTTATTAGCTATTTTCTGAGGATTTACACTATTGATGCTTTGAATCACATCTGACATCCACTTTTCCTTATCGTCTGCTTTTATGTTGGCATCTAATATACCATCTGACATTGTTATAATAAAGTCTCCATCATCAATTTTTTCTTCATAGACTTGAAAGTCTACGTCCTTTAAAATTCCCACTGGCAATGAATGAGCATTTATTATCTGAACTTTATTTCTTCTTTTTATAAATGTCGGTGCTGACCCAATCTTTACAAATTGACTTTTCCCTGAATACAAGTCAATTATTGACATGTCTATGGTTGCAAGCATTTCATCAGTTGACTTTAGTACTAGTATAGAGTTAATAGTTTTTAAAGCTAACTCTTTGTCAAAACCTGCTTCCAGAAATTTTTCAAGTAAAGAAATAGTTATATCGCTTTCTTGATTTGCTTTATGACCTACTCCCATTCCATCGCTCAATGCTACAAAGTAATTATTTTTCCGTTCACCAAATGTATAGCTATCACCAGAAATATAATTGAACCCATCATCAGCTTTCGCTATCTTAGTTATAGCTCTAAAGCGATTAGATTTTATGAGTTTAAATTTCAATGTGCTTTCATTAGTATGTGTTGCAGATTTAAATTTATCATGTGTAAGCTGAACTCCAATAATATCTGATACCATAGACACAATGTCATCAATTTGCATATTTCCAGTGCATGTTCTCATTTCTATGAATATCTCAAAATCATCTCCTTCTACTTCTGTTACGGTTACATTGATAATATCTAGTCCAATATTTCTAAGCTCAGCAAATATTGTTTTTTCTACATCTTGCTTGAATCTGACATCGCTATATATTTGTTCTGCCAGATCCTTTATAATCTTGGACACCCCATCCAATTGTTGTGAAACTAATTGTCTACTTTCAATAATCTTACTCTCCCATTTATAATCAACCTTATACATATCGAACAAATAATTACATTTGCTTGCTATAAGACCAGTCTTAATGCACCTTTTTATAAAGTTTTCAGGTAATGTATCTGGTGTAATTTCTCCTCTGAGTTCTATTAAGCTCATAATATCAAACATAGAATGATATGTAGTATAAAAGTCACTTTCCCAACAAAACTTACACATTGCGCAGTTCTTACAAACATCATTAACTACTGTATCAACAAGTCTAGATATATCGTTTTGTTCTACTATCCTCTGCTTATCTGATACTCTTTGGAAAGTTGCACCTAACTCCTCGAACACCTGTGCAATTTCTGTAAGTCTATTATGGGTTACATCTTTAAGCCTACTAGTATATGCTTCTTCTACATGGTTTGATTTTGATACACCAATCATAATCTTACTCTTTAGCCCTTTTGGTATGTTTGAAACAAGTATAAAAAGGATTATAGCTAGTACTATTTCTTTAAGCTTTAGCATAGTTTGTATAGATCCTTCTATGTAAAATGACATTATCATGCTTCCTATTACAAAACCAACGCAACATCCTACCTTTCCAATATCTTTAAATAATCCAGCTAGAAGTCCAGAAAATCCATACACTGATATCACTAGAGGTAGATTTGTTTGTGACATAGAGGTTACTAGTCCTATTGTGATTCCTGCTACAGTTCCTACCGAAGCACCTTTGTTATAAGCAAATAGAATAACAAGAAATACACCTACAATATTCTTTATCGAAACTCCAAGTATAGATAGGCTTCCTAATCCTGATATTGCAAGGGCCAGCATAATAGCGCTGCATATCAATTCTTCACTAGTAAAGACCCGGCTGTATTTGTCTTTAACAGTAGGTATACTGTAGGTAAATATATATGTAAGTGTGAAAACTATAATTCCTTCGAATATAGTCATTAAAATATCATAAAGATAATAGTCATTTACTAAAATATACATAGATTTTAATAATATAAATGATATACAAGTAAAAATTGACATTTTTAAAGTACTCTTATCTAGCTTGCTTTGCATAGCCTTGTAACTGAAAAATATAAACCATACTGGAATGATATATTGAACGCAATTAGCACCATGGATATTTAATATGCCAAATGATATAAAAATAGGCATAGATAAGGAGCTGCCATATTTAACCAAATAAGCCGACAAAAAAGCTACTCCAAACGGTGTCAGGTCGTCCATGATTGTTGCTCTTGCAATAAAGAATGAAAGCAAACTAATTAATAATATTTCGGCATAAATTTTATCAAGTATTTCTTTTATATTTCTTAATACTTGTGCCCTTTTCAGTTCATCATTACTATTTTTTGAAGGGAGCATTTCCATTTTATTTATCACTAATTCCACCACCCAATCTATAATTGAGGTTATTGTAACAAATGTCTACCAAAATATTTGTCAACAGAGGTTGTATATAAAAAAAACTTTTTGACAATAAAAATGTTTGTTTTATCAATTAAATTCATTTTTTTATCTTCAAGTTATATTAAGTTAATTAAATATATACAACAACAACACCTATAACAGACTTCTTGTTATAGGTATTCTCAGCAATCGACATTATTTTATTTGATATTGTTTTATATATTATCAATTCAGATTTAATGTATAATTTTGTTATATTATCGTTATCCCACCTATTTACTAACTTGTTGATGAAAGTTTGTTTATAATAGTACTCTTTTGAAAAGAAATGAGCTTAATATAGTTTTATATCAGTTATTTATATTAATTATAGCCATTAGTTCTATTTTCACTTTTATTCTCAGCAAAATACTATTCTTAAAGGTTGACCTTAATATAAGGTTCAAGTGTATACCTAAAATTAATACAGGTTAATGTACTGTTCATTAAAACTAGGTATGATTTTGTCGGCAAAAAAATAATAAAGCCTTCTATAAATTTATAGAAGACTTTATTATCTCGCTAAAAAACCGGGTATTTACCCGGTCAATTCTCTATATTTTACGGTTTTTAGCACCAAAACCTCTTTTAGAATCTTTCTTTTTGAGCTGGTCTTGCTTTTCCGTACTATCTTTTAAAAATTTCGCCATCTTATCTTCAAAAGACATATATCTTTGCTTATCGTCTGTTTTACCCCAATCTACTTCAGCTGGCCTCGTAGAAACTTTTTTTGGCTGTGCTTGTCTTATTGATAGGCTTATTTTCCCTTCTTCACTAATAGATAATACCTTTACCTTGACTTTTTGGTCTTTCTTTAAATAGTCATTTACATTATTTACATAGTCATGTGATATCTCAGAAATATGAACCAATCCAGTTTTTCCTTCTGGAAGCTGAATAAATGCACCAAAATTCGTTATTCCTGTTACTGTACCTTCAACTACGTTACCTACTAAAACGGGCATAAATTAAAGACTCCTCCTTTAAAAATTTTATCTATTACAACCTACTTAAGTATATATTATAACAGTAGATATGTCAATCTGAAAAAGTTAGTCACCTATGCCCTTTATAAACTTATCCTTATTCTTATCCTTATCTATATATATAATCTCATCTGGCTTTATCATTTTCAGCTCTTCTCTAGCGATCTTCTCAATATACTCTAATGAATCTGTATATTTAATTTTTCCTTCCAGACTCTTTATATCGTTTTTTAAGCTAGTAATCTCTTGTTGCTTTTGCTCTTTTTCACCGCTTAGTTTGTTTATTATGCTTTGCTGCTTTATAAATGTTGAACCAATATATATTATAACAACTAAAGCTATTATATGTCTTATTCTAATTTTCTTCTGCTTTTTTGAAGCCATATAATTCACCCTTTTTCTAATTCTTATTATGAATATTTCTTCCACTTATTTATTTCTATATTCTATTATAAAATCCTCTTAAACGGGTAACTATATTTTGCTATTTTTTCTTTAACATTGTCATAGCATATTTTTTTATGTCAGTAATAACTAAAAATGGTAATTTAAATAGTTTTTTTACTTTCCTACGACTCCTGCTAGCTTTTGAAGCTACTTTCGTATAAGGTACATATAAATGTTTCACTATAACTCTGAAAGGAAAAAATAAAATACTAAATATATATTTTATTACTTTTACTATAAAGTTAACAACATGTACCAAGATAGTAATGATTGGTTTACTTAAAATTCTATAATAGAGAAAGGCACCGCTAATAAACCCTAAAAAAACATATCCTCTTATTTCACCCCAATTACTAAATATCAATATAAAAAGTGAAATAACTGATACAATTAACCAAAAAACCAAGTCCTCAATAAATGTGGCTACTTTCTTAGGTTTCGCATAGTACCTAAAAATCCTATATATGTCATATAAAAAGCCAATTATTATTCCCCCATACAAAGTGGCAAAAAAAATATAGGCTTGACTTTGGATAGAATTATCCATCATATCACCTCGTATAAAACACTGTCTACCATAAATAATACAATATATGAAAACCTTTATATTATTTGAACATCTTTCCTAGTAGCCCATTTCCCTTTGTACCTGATAAGTCTTTGTTATTGTATACTACACTATTAATGTTGCCTTCAATTATTACATTTCCATCTTCAAGATTTAGCTTGCTTATGTTCAGTGAAGCACCTTTTACTATCATACCTCCTCTTAATGTTGCAAGAACTATTGTATTATCATTGAAACTGTCTACATGCTCTACTCCAGATATGCTAAGTTTTTCTCTATTTTCCAATATGATATTTTGACTTTTTCCTATCCCTTTATTATCATTCATTAATAATCCTCCTTTCTATATGTTCATGTTAAAGAATATGTTGCTATACTTATATTTATACCAAGTTTTAAAAACGAAAATCGGGTGTTAATCACATGTACACTATGTTTTTGTGCACATATAAATTAACACCCGACATTAACATTTTATAAAGTTTTATATAGGCTTTCTGCTTTATCCTTTGGAACATGCTCTAGCAGTTCTAAGACCTCTACTTTAACCGTATTTGTCCCAAAATTAATCTCTATAACATCTCCAATTTTTAGTTCAGTGCCTGGCTTTGCCTCCTTGCCATTAACCATAACTCTACCTTGTTCACAAGCTTCCTTGGCAATTGTTCTTCTTTTAATAATCCTTGCATTTTTTAAAAATTTATCAATCCTCATATACTCCACCTCGCTGCATATAAATAATATGCTGGAAAACTGTAAATTCATAGTGCTATAAAAAAATCAGGTCACTGACCTGATTCTCTTATTTGTTAACTGCTTCTTTTAAAGTTTTGCCAGCCTTGAATACTGGAGCTGAAGATGCTGGTATTTTGATAACTTCTTCTGGATTTCTTGGGTTTCTACCTTCTCTAGCTTTTCTTTCTCTTACTTCGAAAGTACCAAATCCAACTAATTGCACCTTTTCCCCACCTGCTAATGCTTCCTCAACGCTTTTCATAAATGCATTTAAAGCGCTCTCTGCATCTTTCTTAGTTAAATTGCTTTTTTCTGCCATGCTAGCTACTAATTCAGCTTTGTTCACAATAAAACCTCCTTATTTTCAATGTAAATTTGAAATTGAATACGTATAAGCATATTCTATGTTTTTAAGCAAAATCCTTCTTTTCAGTACTATTTTTTATCATTTTTTTTATTTTTATGTATTTTTGCTATTTCCCAAAGCTCATCCATCTCTTTTAATGTCATGTTTTTTAAGTCTTTTCCTTGCTTGATGCTTTCTTTTTCGATAAATTCAAACCTATCGATAAATTTGTTAATAGTCTTATTTATGGCATTTTCGGGATTAATGTCTAAAAATCTACATACATTTACTATAGCAAAAAACAAATCACCTAGTTCTTCTTCTAGCTTTTCTTTATCATTTGCATTAAACTCCTTTATTACTTCCCCATATTCTTCTTCAAGCTTATCCATTGCGCCTGTGATATCATCCCAGTCAAAACCAACATCAGCTGCTCTTTTTTGGACCTTATAGCTTTTTAAAAGTGAAGGGAAACCTTTAGGAATACTCTTTAATCTTTCTGTATAACTAGT
The DNA here is from genome assembly GCF_050433385.1 of Brassicibacter mesophilus. Taxonomy (NCBI): domain Bacteria; kingdom Bacillati; phylum Bacillota; class Tissierellia; order Tissierellales; family Thermohalobacteraceae; genus Brassicibacter; species Brassicibacter mesophilus. The sequence goes on along the minus strand of NZ_JBNPXI010000018.1, from coordinate 70,611 downwards.
GATATTTTTTTCCTTGTCCTTCATGCTGTTCCAGCTCTCAATAGCCTCATCTGAATTATCTGCCTTTACATCTTTAAACACATGAGGATGCCTATAAATAAGCTTTTGACATATTCCTGATATAACATCTAAAATATTGAAGTACCCCTCTTCCCTAGCAATCTGACTGTGGAATACAACCTGTAAAAGCAAATCTCCCAGTTCTTCTGACAGTCCATCTATATCATCATTGTCTATGGCATCTACAACCTCATAAGCTTCCTCTAAGACATATTCTCTAAGAGAAAGGTGTGTTTGCTTAGCATCCCAGGGACATCCTTTATTACTTCTTAATATTTCCATAATTCTAATCAAATTATTCATGTCATATCTATTTTTGCTTATTTTATCTGCTTTTGGTATATAAATGGTTGTAAGATAATCTATCCATTCTAGTCTATCAAGCATATATAAAGGAATTTTTTCTATCTTTTCCTCTTCTTTAATTCCCGCAGACTTAATTACATAGATATCATACTCATCATCATATATATCCATTAAAGAGAGCTTTATCTCTGATGCTCGTATTCTATTATACACTTGCGTAATTAGGTTGTCAGTATTTATATCGACAGTTTGTTCATCAATGTTTAGCCCATCTATTATTTTAAGACCATTAACTGGATCATGTCCAATAGACAAAATAACAGGCTCTATAAAGCTAAGTCCAGGAATAATTTCTAGACTAACTTCATTATGTTTTTCTTTGTCTATCAATAAAGATACTGTTTTTTCTGCAACTAACGGATGACCAGGTACGCAATAATTAATGATACCATATTCTTTTGACTTTTTCACTAGGTCTTCAGCAATAAAATTATAAACTTGATCAAAATCTTGTTTTTCATCATATACGTAATCGTATGATTCATAATATATGCTCTTGTTTTTCAAGTAACTAACTGTAGGATGCTTTTCTGTTCTAAGAAAAACTTTATTACTATCTGACATCCTTTCTACAGCTCCTATAGTTAAAGAATTTATGTCTCCAGGACCTAATCCTATCACTACTATCTTACCCATGTTAAAATCCTCCATATTTAGTCTTATCATTGACAAAATAAGCTGGGGTTATACCTAGCTTATTAGTTTCTTAGTAATCCAATAGATTTTAGCTTACTTGCTAGCTTATTTCCTTTAGGAAGAAGTTCAAAGTCCTCTGATGTAATAGCTCCCGTTAATAGTAACGCTAATCCATATACTATAGCACCTATACAGATAGCAACAACTGTAGCAAGTTTACTTCCAAGGACAGAAGCTGTATAAGTATAACCTAACCAAACAGCAATTGTCATCAATGCTACTGACAGTAATGGCTTAATAAACACATCCATTATCTTAAAATCTGCCTTAGTATATTTTTTTACTTCTATAAAGTTTAGCATAGCTGCTATAAAATATGCTACTACTGTACTAATTGCTGCGCCCTTTACATTAACAGCTGGTATACCCGTCAGAATATAAGTTAAGATTGTCTTTATTATAGCACCTATTGCAAGGTTTTTCACTGGAACCATTGGTTTTCCTAATCCTTGCAGTATGGCTGTAAATGATTGTACTAATGTTAAAAATATCAAGCTTATTGATAAAATCTTAAGTATTGCACCTGTACTCAGCTGAGTAGCTAAATCATATTTAAAATACAATAACTGAATTATCGGTGTAGATAAAATAAATAACCCTAATGCTGCTGGAAGTCCTATAAGTAGGGTAACTCTTACACCAGAAGTAGTTATGTTCTTTACATCATTATAACTTCTCTTAGCAAATGCATCTGATATGGCAGGTACGAGACTCATTGCAATAGCGACCGATAGTACTTGTGGAAGGTTGATGAGTGTCTGTGCATTACCTGAGAGCTGTCCGAAAAGCCCTGAGGCTTGAGCCTCCGTATATCCTATAGCTTGAAGTCTTCTCATTATTAACATAGTATCTATGGTAGTCATAATTGGAACTATAGAAGCACCGATTGTTATTGGTATTGCAATTGCTAATATATTCTTTATAATAGTACCAGTACTTTCCTGCTTGTAAGATGCACTTCGGTTTAACTCTTCACCAATTTTTTTTCTTTCTCTAGCATATAAACTTATTATAATAATAGTCCCTGCTATGGCACCTGCTGAGGCTCCAAATGAAGCACCTCCTGCAGCTTGAGGAAGCCCCTTGTCTAAAAGCTGATAAGCTAAGAATAGTCCAATTGCAACTCTAAATAGCTGTTCAATAAACTGTGATATTGCAGTCGGTGTCATTACCTGTCTACCCTGAAAATATCCTCTAAACGCAGACATTATAGGTACAAATAATAGAGCTGGAGTCATTGCAAGCAATGAGTAATATGCATTGGTATTTCCAATAACTTTAACTATATAACCTGCTCCAAAGAAAACAAATGCTGATGTTAATATTCCTGCCAATAAAAAACCCAAGAAGGAGACCTTAAATACCTTATGAGCTCCTACATAATCATGAAGAGCTCTTTTCTCTGATACAATTTTAGCAATAGCTGTTGGGAATCCTGATGTGGATACTGCTACTAATAATACATATAGTGGATATGCTGTCTGATAATACCCCATACCTTGGTCCGAAATCATATTTGATAGAGGTATCCTATAAAATGCACCTAATATCTTAACAAGTATGCCTGCTACACCCAGTATAGCGGCCCCCTTTAGAAAATTCTCCTTAGTCATAAATTGCCTCCTAGCTCCTATTTTTCATATTCTTAATAACAGATATTATTATATCAGAATTAGAGTGCATATTAAATAAAATAATACAAAAATATAAGCCTACCATAAGGTAGGCTATGTGGAAAATATCAATGTTCCATTTGTTTTGCTAGAAATCCTGCTGCTGTTTGTGCAAGCTTTATTTCTATTTCTCCCATTTTTGTATTAGGCTCTTTGCTAGTAATAACAACTGCTCCTATCGGGTCACCTTGTGTCACAATCGGTACAATAATTTGACTCGTAAATTTCTCTGGATTTAGTTCATCAGAAGCTAATCTGATTGGTTTATTATTGCCTGTAGCCTCATATAGCTCCTTACTTTCCATTATCCTTTCAAGCTCAGGACTTACTCTTTTATCCATGTATTCCTTTTTTGATCCTCCAGCAATAGCGACTATAGTATCTCTATCACAAATAACCGCCATATGTCCTAGATTCTCATATAGTGATTCTGAATATTCAGTAGCAAATTCATTTAATTCACCAATAGGCGAATACTTTTTCAAAATTACCTCGCCTTCTCTGTCGGTGAATATCTCTAAAGGATCTCCTTCTCTTATTCTAAGAGTACGTCTAATTTCTTTAGGGATAACTACTCTGCCTAAATCATCTATTCTTCTTACAATTCCTGTAGCTTTCATTTTGTTCCCTCCTCACTATATAGTCAATATATAACAAATCCTTGTGACATTATTATTTTACTATTGAGATTATTTTATACATACATGGAAATTTATTATAAAGATCCGGAATTATCTGTTATTCACCACATAAAAAAACCGCTAATAATAGCGGTTTTTATTATTTAGTCTCACTCATTAAGATTTCTATTTTGGAATCATCATGCAGCTTGTTAAGTTTTTCATCATATTTTTTATTCTGAAGCTGCTGAACAACTTGATCCTTAAGCTGTTGTAAAGTATCCTGCTTATCCATCACTTTAATAATATGATATCCATAGTCTGACTTTATCACATCACTTATCTCACCTGGCTTCAATTCAAACGCTACTTTTTCAAACTCTGGCACCATTTCCCCTTTAGAGAAATATCCCAAGTCTCCGCCATTTTGTGCTGTTCCTGGATCAATAGAATTCTGTTTTGCTAACTCTGCAAAATCTTCGCCATTTTTAAGTTTATTAAGTATATCTTTTGCTTCACTTTCTTTCTCAACTAAAATATGACTAGCTCTTACTGATATATATGAATCTTTATTCTCGTTAAATTGTTTTTCTATGTCTTCATCTGAAAAATTAAGTGTCTTTATGAAGTTCTCCTTGAAGCCTTCCATGATCATTTCTCTTTTCATACCTTTTTTAAAGAAATCTTCTGTCATGTTATTCTTCTCTAAAAACTCTTGAAACCCTTCATCTCCACCTACTAAGTTTTTATAGTTATCTATTTCTTTTGTAACATCTTCATCTGTAACTTTAACTTTTGATTTTTCTGCATTTTGAAGTATTATCTCTTCTATGATAAGTTTTTCCAAAATCTTTTCTTTAAGTGTTTCTTCTATTGTCTTTCCATTTCCAGCGCTTTTAGACATTATATCAGAACCAAAGCTAGCTTCATAAGTCTTCTTTAGCATATCAAAGTTCTTATCGAAGTCAGCCTTTAATACATACTGTCCATTTACCTTTGCAACTGCATCTTCATTTGACTTGTTACAACCCGCTAATACCATTGAAGCAACAAGTACCAATATTGTTATGAGCATAACTCGTTTATTCCATTTTACTGCCAATTATATCCTCTCCCTTATAGTATACATATCTAGTTACATTATATCTCAATTGTCCCAACATGAAAACTGCTAATTTTTTCAACAACAGTTTCAAGTTCTGATAATACATCCTCCTGAGTATTTCCTATGAGCTTATATTTAAAATATGGAGTTTTAGATACATCAAATGTCATCCTCTTTCCGAAGTTTAATATCATCTCATTGATTAAATTAGGTGTTATATAAGATGAATTGATAAACTCCAATTTCACAAACTGGTTTACCTGTAGTATTGAAGTGATTTTTGCTTTATTGCACAAAGTTTTAATGTATGATATTTTAAGCAAGTTAGAAACTTCTCTAGGTAAATCTCCAAATCTATCTATGATTTCCTCGAGTATATCTGAGTAGTCTTCTTTATTATCAATAGCAGAAATCCTTTTATATACCTCAACTTTCTGCTCTTCATTTTTAATATATTTATCTGGTATATATCCATCAACATTTAATTCGATAGTTGTTTCAATTTCTTCTACGAACACTTCTCCACTAAGCTTCTTTATGGTGTCATCTAGATATTTAACATACAAATCGTATCCTATAGCTGCCATTTGTCCATGCTGCTCAGCCCCCAGCAAGTTACCAGTACCTCTAATCTCCAGATCTCTCATGGCTATCTTAAATCCTGATCCAAACTCTGTAAATTCTTTAATTGCCTTCAATCTCTTTTCTGCCACTTCTGACAATACCTTATTTCTCTCATATGTGAAGTATGCGAAAGCAACTCTATTCGATCTACCTACTCTTCCTCTAAGCTGATATAGCTGTGATAATCCCATTTTATCAGAATCATGAATAATTATTGTATTTACATTTGGTATATCTAATCCAGTTTCAATAATCGTTGTGCAAACTAACACATCGTAGTCACGATTCAAAAAATCTATCATTACTTTCTCTAACTCTCTCTCACTCATTTGACCATGTCCAATAGCTATTCTTGCATCAGGCACTAGCTTCTTTATTCTTGAAGCAAATTGCTGTATACTTTGTACTCTGTTGTATAAAAAATACACTTGCCCATTCCTATTCAATTCTTTTACTATTGCATCCCTGACTAACTGGTCACTATATTCTAAAACATATGTTTGAATTGGATATCTTTCCTCAGGCGGCTCTTCTAGGACACTCATATCTCTTATACCAATGAGAGACATATGCAGAGTCCTAGGTATAGGTGTAGCAGTTAAAGTCAATACATCAACTGACTGCTTTAATATCTTTATGGCTTCCTTATGCTTAACTCCAAATCTTTGCTCTTCATCAATTATTAATAAGCCTAAATCTTTGTACTTTACATCCTTTGAGAGTAATCTATGTGTTCCTACGACTATATCTAGATTACCACTTTTTAAATCATTAATTATTTTCTTCTGTTGCGTAGGAGTTCTAAATCGACTCAGCATTTCAATCTTTATAGGAAACTGCCCAAACCTTTCAACCAGGGTGTTATAATGTTGTTGTGCAAGTATAGTCGTAGGAACAAGAAATACTGCCTGTTTCCCGTCCATTACAGATTTAAAGGCAGCTCTCAAAGCAACCTCTGTCTTGCCATACCCAACATCTCCACATAGAAGTCTATCCATAGGCTTAGCTTTCTCCATATCCTTTTTAATTTCCTCTATACATCTTAGTTGATCATCTGTTTCTTCATATGGAAAAGAATCTTCAAACTGCTTCTGCCATGGCGTATCTTCTGAAAACCGATACCCTTTAATCGTCTGTCTAACTGCATAAAGCTTGATTAAGTCTTGTGCCATATCCTCAATAGCCTTTTTGACCTTAGTTTTTGTTTTTACCCAATCACTGCTTCCCAATTTATTAACCTTAGGCTGGACAGAATCAGCACCAATGTATTTCTGAATAAGATTCATCTGATCGACAGGTACGTACAGTCTATCTTCACCAGTATATTTAATTGCCATATAATCCTTTGTTACGCCTTGAACCTTTAGTTGTTCAATCCCTACATATTTTCCTATACCATGTGTTTCATGTACTACAAAATCCCCTAGCTTAAGATCGGTAAATGAGGTAATTTTTGCAGTATCTTTCCTAGATTTTGTACTCTTTCTCTTTTTATAAGTGCCAAAGACCTCTTTATCACTAATTAATGCAAATTTTAGAGCTGAATATTCAAAGCCTCTGCCTATGGTACCAGATGTTATAAAAACTTGACCTGATTTTATCTCCCTATATGGATCATCAACATAATTACATTCTACTCCACCATCAGTAAGGTTTTGAGCTAACCTCCTTCCTCTATCTTCAGTTCCTGACAGTATTATGGTCTTATATCCACGATATTTATAGTACTTCAACTCTTCTATGAGCATATCAATTTTATTGTGGAAAGATTGCATGCTTTTTACAGTAAAATTGACTATAGACCTAGGTTTAAATCTAGGATTATTTCTTAGCAGGTTAGTTGTGGTAATACAGATCTTTTCATTCATATGTTTTACTACATTGTCATATGAATGATATATATCCTGTTGCTTTGTTAATACCTCGCCTCTTTCAAATAGATCAGTATATTTGTTTATAAAATCTTCTCTTATATCCTTTATGCTTTCCTCAATTCTTTGAGGTTCATCCACTATAACTAAAGAGTCATTTTTAAGGTGATCTATAATATTCGAAAAATTATGCTTAATATATGGGATAATTAGATCAATATTCCCTATACTTAATCCATTGTTTATCCTACTGATATAATAACTAAATTTATCTGATAGTCTATCCAGTATTTCTGTTTCATTCTTCTTTTGAAGTTTCTTAATGGATGAATTTAAATCTGCTTCAATATTTTTTACTACATCATTCTTTTCATGTTCTTCTATCAGCAACTCATTTGCTAATGGTATATGGATACTTGTAACATTAGCAACGGACCTTTGGCTTTTCAAATCAAAAACTCTTATTGAATCAACCTCATCATCAAATAGCTCTATCCTATAAGGATTTTCTGAGTTTATAGGAAACAAGTCAATTATTCCACCACGTATACTGTATTGACCCTTTCCTTCTACCATATCCACCCTATCATATCCCTGTACAGTGAAAAGCCTTGAAAGTTCAGATAGATTTACAACTTGGCCGTATTCTAAATTTATGGTGTACTTACTAATTATTGGTGCATTCATTATTTTACTTAATACAGCTTGAATGGGTGCTACAACGATGATATTTTCACCCTTTGCAAGTCTATCAAGAACTTTTATTCTTTGATGTGATATTTCATGACTATACGCTTCTATATCATAAAAAACTACTTCTCTTGATGGAAATAGTTCACTTTTTTCACCGTTAAAAAGTTTCAAATCCTCTATCATCTTCTTGGCTTTTAGCTCATCATAAGTTATGATTAGTATCTGTTTATTTAGATGCTGATTTATTCCATAAGATATGTGTGCAATATTTTCTTCAGATAATCCGTGAAGAGAGATAGGAGAAGACTTCTTATCTATCTCATCCATTAGCTGAGTATATGAAGAAAGATTTTTTAAATTATCTATAAACATGTTACTAGTCATTAAATCAGCTCCTTAAATGAAAACACTTTAAGCCCAGGTAGTTTTTCCTGGGCTATTAGTTTTATCCGTTGTACTTATTCATAGCAGCATTTATGCCGTCTGTAATGATTTTTTCTACTGCTTTTGCTGCTTTTTCTATAGTTTCATCTATTATTGCTCTTTCCTCTTTATTAAATCCACCTAACACATAATCTGCAAGGTCTTGTCCTTCAAAAGGCTTTCCAACTCCAATTTTTACCCTTGGGAATGCATCGCTTTGAAGCTGATATATTATGGATTTCATCCCATTATGACTACCAGCACTTCCTTTTGCTCTTATCCTCAATGAACCGAAGTTTATATCAATATCATCTACTATTACAATAATTTTCTCCACCGGAAGCTTATAAAAGTTATATACTTCCATAACACTTTCTCCACTTCTGTTCATATACGTTTGAGGCTTTATCAGCAGTACCTTTTCATTACCTATTTGAGTTTCTCCATATATAGCTTTGAATTTTATCTTAGAAATTTTTGTATTATTTCTTTGTGCAAGGCAATCAATAGTATTAAATCCAACATTATGTCTTGTACCTCTATATTTACTACCTGGATTGCCTAGGCCTACTACAGCGTACAAATAACCAACTCCTCAGATTTAGTACAAAGTCATTTGTTAGTCAAATATTCTGCTTACCGACTCATTTTTATAAATACGTCTAATAGCTTCTGCAAAAATTGGTGCAACTGATACTACTTCGATTTGATTAATTTTCTTATCTTCTGTTAAAGGTATTGTATCTGTTACAACTAGTTTTTCAATAACTGAGTCTTGTATTCTTTCAATTGCAGGCCCTGATAATACTGCATGTGTACAGCAGGCAAATACTCGTTTAGCACCAAAATCTTTTAAGACTTTAGCAGCCTTAGTCATTGAACCCGCTGTATCTATAATATCATCAACAATAATCGCATCTTTTCCTTCTACATCTCCTATTATGTTCATAACTTCTGACACATTAGCTTTTGGTCTTCTTTTTTCAATTATAGCGATAGGTAAGTCTAATATACTTGCAAAGTTTCTTGCTCTTTGAACTCCACCAACATCTGGTGATACTATTACAGTATCTTTGTCAACGACGTTTTTAAAATGTTCTGCAAGTATTGGCCCTCCTAATAAATGATCAACAGGGATATCAAAGTATCCTTGAAGCTGTGCAGCATGTAGATCCATACTTAATACTCTATCAGCACCTGCTACCGTCAACACATTTGCAACAAGCTTTGAAGTAATTGGATCTCTTGCCTTTGCTTTTCTGTCCTGTCTTGCATATCCATAGTAAGGAACTACAGCATTTATTCTACCTGCTGATGCTCTTCTAAGTGCATCCATTAATATTATGAGCTCCATTAAATTATTGTTTACCGGAGGACAAGTAGGTTGAATAACAAATACATCTGAGCCTCTAACAGTCTCATTTATATTAACAGATATCTCTCCGTCGCTAAAGGTACCAACCTCACTATCACCTAAAGTTTCTCCTAGCTCATTACATATTTTTTCAGCTAACTCTCTATTTGCATTACCTGAAAATATTTTTATGTTTCTTCCGCTGATGTTCATTTAAATTCCTCCTATTGTTTATTTATTTTTTCATTAAGCCTTTTTTTTCTACCCAGTTTTCCTTATTTACTTGCTTAGCTCTAGCAATTGATAAGCTTTTCTCTTGAACATCTTGCGTAATAGTAGATCCTGCCGCAACATATCCATTCTCTTTCACTGTAACTGGAGCTACAAGGTTCGCGTTACATCCAATAAAAGCGTTATCTTTCACAGTAGTCTTGTGCTTATTTTTTCCGTCGTAATTAACAAATACAGCACCGCAGCCTATATTAACATTTTTTCCAACTTCTGCATCACCTATATAAGATAAGTGGGAAGCCTTGGAATTATCATCTATTTTAGAATTTTTAACCTCGACAAAGTCACCAATCTTCACGTTTTTTCCTATTTCACTCTTAGGCCTTAAAAACGCATATGGTCCTACTTTAGTAAAGTCATCAATTTTACTTTCTAATACAGTTGAGCTCTGAATTTCAACTTCATTGCCTATTTTACTATTTACAATCCTAGTACCATGTCCAATAATGCAGTCTTCTCCTATTTCAGTATCACCCTCTATTATTGCACCAGGATATATTATAGTGTCTCTTTCTATCTTTACGTCGCTATCTATATAAGTATTATCAGGATTAATAATTGTTACACCATTAACCATTAATTTTTCGTTTATTCTATATCTCATTATTTTCTCAGCTTCAGCAAGCTGTATTCTTGAATTGATGCCTGCTATTTCATCGCTATCTTCGATTTTATATCCGCCTACTTTATGTCCTAAATCATTCAATATCTTTATTGCATCTGTTATATAGTATTCATTCTGCACATTGTTGTTATCCAATCTGTCTAATGTTTCCTTTAAATGCTTTCCTGTAAAACAATATATTCCTGAGTTTATTTCTGGAATAGCTCTCTGTTCATCAGATGCATCCTTATGTTCTACTATTGCTTTTACATTTCCTTTACTATCTCTTATTATCCTACCATATCCTGTTGGATCAACAAAGTCTGCAGTAAGTACAGTAGCTTGATAATTTCCATCCTTAGTAAATGTTATTAGCTCACTAATTGTTTTACTTGTTATTAATGGAGTATCTCCATATAGAATTATAACATAACTTTCATCCTCTATATAGTCTTTAGCCTGCATTACTGCGAAACCAGTTCCATAAGGTACTCCTTCGCCAATTGGCTGAACAGCATACTCAACATTTTCATTTAAAGCTTTTTTTACTGCATCGCCGCCATGACCAACAACCACTACATTTTTATCTATGTTAGCACCTTTAGCAGCTTTAATTACGTGACTTACTAAAGGCTTACCACAAACTTTATGTAGCACCTTAGGCAGCTTTGACTTCATCCTTGTACCTTCTCCAGCAGCAAGTATGATTGAAAGTATCATTTGTCACACTCCTTATTCAAAACCATTATTATGTTATACTTTTATTTTATTTTTCTGAAAGGTAATCTATACTTCATTATGCCGTATAAAAAAGCAAGTTACTTCACCATTATTAATATAATTCAATGGGAATAAAAACTCAAGAAAAAATCGAATTTTTAATAATTTAATAATAATTAAAGATAATCACCAAAAAGTAAAAAGGGTCTTTCCGACCCTTATTTTTACTCATTCATCACTTTTTCATATTCTGCAAAAACAGCTTCCTGTATCTTATTTCTAGTTTCTGAATTAATTGGATGAGCTATATCTCTAAACTCACCATCTGTCATCTTTCTACTAGGCATAGCAATAAACAACCCATTTTGTCCTTCTATTATTTTTATATCATGTACTACAAATTCTTCATCGAATGTAACCGAAACTATGGCTTTCATCTTCCCCTCATTACTTACCTTCCTGACTCTAACATCTGTTACCTTCATGTACTCACCACCTTCCCGCGGAGTCTGTCATTCACTTGTATTTGTAATATTCTCTATTTTTTTGTAAATTCCTTCTAACTAAACAAAATTTGTTTGTTTTTTTGATTTTATGTATTCTCAGCATATTATTTCTAAATTAGGTTCTATTTGCACTATTTTATTACCTTCATCAACATTTTTAAGTATTAGCAATGGAATATAATCATCAACAAGCTTTTCTTTTGGCTCGTCAGTAGATATTAATACACCTATTCCCATTACCTCTGCTTTGAATTCCGTCATCATATCCTTGATACCCTTAGCTGTTCCTCCAGCTTTCATAAAATCATCTATTACAAGTACTTTTGACTCCTCTTTCATAGCCTTACGAGAAAGTGACATTGTTTGAATTTTTCTAGTTGATCCAGAGACATAGTTTATACTCACAGTAGGTCCCTCTGTAACCTTGGCATCCTTCCTAATTATAACTAGTGGCACATTTAGTATCTGTGCTGTCATTAATGCAATAGGAATTCCTTTAGTCTCAACTGTAACTACATAATTTATTTCTTTATTAATAAATTTAGTCGCGAAAATCTTTCCTATGTTCCCAGCTATATCTGGAGAATATAGCAAGTCAGTCATATATATAAACCCTCCAGGTATAAGTCTATTGCCTTTAGAAATTTTACTGCACATATCATGCAAAAAATCAACAATATGATTATTAGATACTTTGGGTAAAAATTTTACTCCTCCTGCTGCACCAGCTATGGTCTCAACAGATCCCAGTTCAAGCTTTTCTACTAACTCTTTAACAATTACAATATCTTCACTTATTGTTGATTTAGCAGCATTAAATATCTCTGTAAAATAGTTATATGTAAAAATATGATTAGGTCTGCCAGTTAAAATATGCATTAGAGCGCCTGTTCTTTCATTTCTTTTCAGTTTTTCCACATAAATCCTCCTAAACACGAATATTGTTTTCTTTTATAATTAATTTTATTCGCTATCCACAAAATATTCAATAGTGCATAAGATATTTTCTTTTTTTAAATGTTCTATTATGGTATAATCATCACAGTATCAACTTGATAATATTATGAATATGATAATAATAACATAATTATTGGAAATAATATGAATATCATGTTATTCCTATTTAGGAGGTATTTTTATGTTTTCATTTAACATACATAGCCACAACTTCTCTCATGTACATTTCATTGGTATCGGGGGAATAAGTATGAGTGGTTTAGCCGAAATCCTTTTAGAAAACGGATATAAAGTATCTGGGTCAGATATGAAGTTTTCTCCTATACTTAAAAAGTTAGAGTCTAAAGGTGCTAAAGTTTATTTAGAGCACAATAAGGAAAATATATTAGGAGCAGACTTAATAGTTTACACTGATGCTATTAGTAAAGATAATCCTGAGTTTATTGAGGCAACTAGCAAAAATATTACTACAGTCGACAGAGGTACCTTTTTAGGTCAGTTAATGAAAGGCTATAAAAACTCAGTTGCTGTGTCTGGAACTCATGGAAAGACAACAACTACAGGAATGATATCCGTTATATTAGATGAGTCACCATTGCAGCCAACGATTCTACTAGGTGGTGAATTAGATCAAATTGGTGGCAATATTAAAATTGGAGATGGTGAATTATTAATTACAGAAGCATGTGAATACAAAGGTAATATCCTTAAGTTTTATGCAACAATAGGAGTTGTATTAAATATTGAAGCAGATCATTTGGATTATTATAAAAATCTTGATCATATTATAAGTACGTTCTCCGACTTTTCTAAGCTGATACCAAAAGATGGTTATATAATTGCTAATAGCGATGATACGAATGTTAAAAAAGCAATAGAAAGCTCAAATTGCAATATAGTTACTTTTGGTGTAGATAACAACAGTAATTATCAGGCTAGTAATATAAAGTTTATGACAAATGGCCTTCCATATTTCAAACTCACAATCAATGGCAATGAAACATACGATGTACAATTGGGTGTGATGGGCATGCACAATATATATAATTCACTAGCTGCTATTGCAACTACTCATATTTGTGGAGTACCTATAGAAAGTATTTTACAGTCTATTCAACACTACACTGGTACTCATCGAAGACAAGAATATAAAGGTATGATAAATGGTGTAAAAATAATTGATGATTATGCACATCATCCAACTGCGGTTAAGGCAACACTTTCTGCCATTAAAAATCTAACAACAAAAAAAGTTTGGTGCGTATTTCAACCTCATACTTATACTAGAACAAAGGCACTTCTAGAGGATTTTGGAGAGTCTTTTTATGATGCCGATAAGGTATTGGTTGCAGATATATATGCTGCTAGAGAAAAAGATACTGGACTTATTCACTCTAAACAACTTGTAGATATCCTAATAAAAAATGGTATTGATGCTACTTATTTTGAAAGTTTTAATTTGATTAGTGAATATTTAAAAAGTCATGTTACGGAAGGTGACATAGTACTTACAATGGGTGCTGGAGATATATACACAGTTGGAGAAATGATGTTAGAAAACAAAAATGCGGCCTGCTAGGCCGCATTTTTTTAGTTTTCAGTATTCTCTTCTATCTTCACATCATATAACTCCATCATCATATCTTTTATCTTATCAGGATTATGAGTAAAATATGACAACCTAGTTCCTTTTATCGTCTTGTACTCTCCATCTCCAGGTAAGGTAGTCATGCTTATATTTTCCATATCTATCCCCAAAGCGTTGGCTGCATAAACTAGTGCATCACTTAATCCAACATCTGTTTTTACGTAAGTAAAGCAAGCTTTTATTACATTAGGTAACTTTAAACTAAGAGATTTCTTTATAGCTGAAGCTACAAATTGTTGCTGAGCCTTTATTCTTCCTAAATCACCATCAGGATATCCTACTGTCATATCGTTATTATGTCTCCATCTTAGAAACTTTACAGCCTGTTTCCCATCTAGCACCTGTTTTCCCTTTGGAATGTCAATATATAATGGTGGTTGTCCAGCAGTTGTATCTCTATATTCCATATGGAATGGTACATTTACTTCTACCCCTCCAAGTGCATCAACAATCTTTGCTACTCCTTTATAGTCTACCATTACATAATGCTCAATAGGCACGTCCCCTAAAACTTTCTGCACTGCATTTTTAATACCATCTATACCATCATTTCCATAGACTGCATTGATCTTTCTAGCATCTGCACTTTCATGACCTTTTCTGTAATAATAAGTGTCTCTAGGTATTGATATCATATCCACCTTCTTAGACTTTGTATCAAAGCTAGCAAACATTATCGTGTCAGTTCTTGGTCCTTCCATACCAAGCAGCAAAAAGTTAACTCGCTTGCTTTTGCTTATTGCTCGCTGAAGCGGATCTTTGATTTCCTCTTCATCAGACTTGTTATCATCTTCTTTCCCACTAGCTGTATCTGCTGGATCTTTTTCAGCAGCTTCAGCATTATAAAATTTGACATAAGTAAACACTCCTGCACCAACTGCTAATATAAAGCATAAAAGTGCAACCGAAAAAACCTTTAAAAAATGCTTCAAAGCATACACCTACTTTCTACGTAAAGAATCATTACAAAAAACTTTTTAACACATAAGTCACCTATTATAATCATAATTTCATCTTAATCTAAGTTTTTGCTTTTCCAGTATTAATCATTATTATAACAAAACAGCAGGTAATAAAAGGTTAAAATTATATTACATTTTGGAGAATAATTATAAGAATTATATCATTTAATGGCTTTATTTTCAATAAAATAAAGAGTACTGTAAAGTACTCTCATCTTTATTCTGATTTATTAGCTATTCTATTTATATATTTCTTTGCCAAAATTCCTTTTCTAACAAGCCTAACCTTACCTACATCCTTTATCTCTTTATCTGTCTCAAAATCAATTGAAGGTGTCTTGCCTAATGCTAATATCTGACTTGGGTATACGCTTCTGTGTCCTACGGTTAAGTAGCTTACCACACATGCTATAGATGCAAGTGAAGCAACCTCTACACCAAAAAGCTCCATTGCCATAATGATTGCTGCAATTGGTGTATTTGCTGTAGCAGCCAAAAATGCAACCATTCCAATAGCAGAAAATAAGGCTATGTTGTTATTAATCAGCGTCCCCCATAGGTTACCAAATGTAGAACCTATATAAAATATTGGAGTTAATATCCCCCCACTACCTCCAGATCCCAATGTTACAGAAGTAGTAAACATCTTAGCTATAAAGGACATTGGTCTTACTTGCGTTCCTGCTAGTGAGTGGTCAATCACACCAGTACCTAATCCTATATAATCCTTTGTTCCTGTTAATATTACAACTAATACTAATATAATTCCTCCTATTATACCTTTTAGAGGTTTGTAAATTTTTATGTTCTTAATAAACTCTTCTATTATGTGAAGTACTCTAATAAATATCATAGCAACTAATCCAATAACTAGTCCAAATAAAACCATTCCTAAGAAACCTTTTATACTATTTTCATTATTAAAGTTAATTATATACTCAGGATATCCACCTAAGATAGCCTTATTTATCATTAGACTAACATATGAAGATATTAAAGATGGTAAAAATGCTAAGTACGAAAATCTGCCTACATATAATACTTCTGCTGCAAATATTGCTCCAGCTATTGGCGTACCAAAAACACCAGCAAAGCCAGCGCTAACACCGCATACTACGAATCTTTTTTTATCCATACCTGACAATTTGAACATATTTGCAAATGATGATGCTATTCCTGCTCCAATTTGAGCACAAGGGCCTTCTTTACCAGCAGAACCTCCTGATATCAGAGTTACAAGAGTTGCCATAAGCTTTACTGGTATAACTTTGATATCTATTTCTCCTGATTTCTTGTGCACTGCTTCTATAACTTTTTCTGTTCCGTGACCTTCAGCATCTGGAGCAAGCTTAATTATAAGATATGAACTTATAAAGAATGCTATAGGAATAAATAGATAGTAGTAGTCAATCTTAGTAAAGTTATTCTCTCCTATGTGTAATAAATAAAGGAAAAATGCTGTTGCGATACCGACCACGCCTCCAGCAAATACAGCTAGTACAGTCCACTTAGCTAAGCTACATAAAAGTATGCTGTACTCAAAAAAGTCTTGTTTGATCTTGTTCTTCATTAAACACCCTCCACACAAAGATAATTTTTTAACAATGTCCCACCTGTAATACGGCATAGCAAAACCTTTATCTAAACTATCTGTGTTTAAATAAAGGTTCTTTTTTTCAAGGTAAGAGCAAACGAACTATTCATATGTATACATTGTACCTTATTTATTTATTGTTTTCAATAATTTTCTATCTATTTCGACAATATTAATGTAAAAAAATAACTTGTTCCTATATATTTTATATATACTTATTGATGAAATTTTAATTTCATATAAAAAGCTAATCATGAAAATATAAAGATTTTAGTTCATTTTTAACCTTTTCAGTTCTTGTTTCTTTAGCCAACTTAGTAAATAGACTATGTAATTCTTCATAGTCTAAATCTTCGATTTGTATTATATCATCGTAGTCCATATTTGCATAAACAGAAAATTCATTTGCTATAGCCGTCAAATCACTGATATAGTCTTTAATTTCTTCTTCACTAGGTATATTATTCTTATCACTTCTTTGAAATGCTATAGTCCATTCTTGTAAAACACGTATATACGCCTCAAAAAAACTACTCGCATATCCATTTCCTATATAGTAATCATTGCTTGTTGATTTAAAATTATAGTATATAGAATAAGATCTTATACAAGACCTAGCTGCATCCAAGTTTTCTTCGGTTTTAATTAGAAATCTTATCTTTGAATTAATATCATCCGATCGTTCAACTACTTTCATATTAGTATGTGCGCCAGCTATATGATGCTTTGATAGTGAAACGATATTATGAAAGTAAGCATCTATTACTTTATTTCTTTTAACAAGTCCAGATGCTAAATAAACATTAATCGAAATTAATAATATTAATGCTATGATTAACATTCTATTCCTTCTGCTTAATTTATAATTGAGGTGAAAATAATAGTTTTCACTTTCACTGAATTTTGACGTTCCTAAGAATTCTTCGTTCTTATCTTCCATACAATAATCACCCCTATTGAATAGGTTCGCCATCCTTGGCTATGCCGAATATTAAATCAAACATTTCTCCTTGGCTTCTCATTTTTTACCTCATAAAGCATAAGTACCTTTTGTATCTATTTATTGAACACCTGCAATTTTATTCTTAGAGTCTAATAACTTATAACTGAAAGTTATTACTTAGCAATTTAATAAAAAAATATATCCAGCAGATAATCAATAAAACGAAAACTATTTTGTATGCTTTTTTACTTTTGAATTTCTCTACTGAATCTAAATACTTCTTCTTGAGCGAGAAAAAATAGTAGACATAAGCCACGTATTTTTTCAGAAAACCTAAGATTATCAAAAAACCTAAGATATAAGCCCAAAGAACAACTGCACTTAAGTAAATATAATTTGAGTTATGGGTATCTGAAATGATCAGGAAAAGCGTTACAGGTATTAACATAAATCCATAAAAAATCTGTAAAAATCCAAAGATGATTTCTTTCTTCATATTTTGAAACAGGTCATCATTTAGTCGTTTTAAAATTCCCATAACCTCATACTCTCCCCTTAATTCCTATGTGGTTTATTATAAATCCCTAAAAACCACTTTGTAAGCATTCTCTTTTGTCTGAAGAAATATAATATATCACTTAAATAATCTAATGTGCTTACACCATATCTAAATCTATCAACCTTCCTCATCATCCAGTTTCTATTATCAGGTACTAAATCAATACCACAAGCAGCAGCTATATGTTCAACAACTTCATCTATAGTCATGCTATCAGTAATGATATGTTCTTCAAACAAATCATCACTTAAACTATTAATACATCTCTCTATTTGTTGAGCTGCCCATGAATCCCTTCCATCCCCTCTTTTCTTCAATCTCTTCAACAAAGTTTCTTTGCTAGCCAATAATGAGAAATGCTTAATATTAATCCCTTTACGCTTTAGTTTTCCAATTACTTCATCGAAGTAAGCCTTATCAGTAATTGTCATAGGAACTATTACAATCCCGTCGTGCTCTCTACCGATATATTCAAGCATTTTATAATTAAATTCCCTCCACATAGGAAAATCTTGAAAATCACTTAACTTTAATTTAGAAGGAATGTTATCTCGAATAAAAAATCCAACCTCTTCAGGATCATAGACGTATGAATTTGGAATTCGTCTCATCAGTTCATGTGTAGTATGCGTTTTTCCACTTCCGAATGCTCCATTAACCCAAATTATCATTCAGTACCCCCCAAAATTCTGTCTTTACTAGCTCTTAAAATTAGTCTTGTCCATAGGTATGTTCTGCAAAACTGGCAACCTCAACAAAATTATTCTTTTCATATAATATTCTGGCATCAATATTTGATTTAACAACTCGAAGTCTTACATTTTTAATCGATTTGCTTTCAATCATATTTATAATACAGTGTGCTAATATATAAGTTCCATATCCCTTATTCTGAAATACCGGCTTGACATCAATATCAGCTATATAGTTCTATCCATTTATTATACAGTTAGAAATATAATAAAGCTATAATAATTGTTCCACATGAGTCGACCTTACTCAATTGAGATACACCTAATCTTCTGTTATATGAAGTCATCAGTTATCTTTATTTTACCTCTGTGTAGGGAAACAATGCTGAAAATAATAAAGTCAAGGCAAAAACAAAAACTGAAAGTCCAAGCCATTTATAAGCTATTGGAAATACTGAAGATATAAATAGATAATCTTGACTAATACACCATAAAAGAACTGACACCAGGATAATAGATAAACTACTTTGCAATATATGTAAGAAACGAGACTTCTTCGATAGTGGTGCAAACTTACGTCTGTCAGAAATAAGACCCTGTACTAATCTCCAAAGCTGCCACAATACAATAAACAAAATTATGCCTATCAAAGTCCATAGTACCTTTTGTCCCCAAATAATTTTACTCATTCCAACTGAAGAAAACCCATTCCATTTCGCCCAATCATTTAATATATAAGCAAAAAATGGCCAACTTCGCTGGCTATTAGTCAAAATAGCAATACCATCACCTGTTTCAGGAACAGCGTGAAAATGAGTCATTACGCCCCCGCCCTGACCCCCATTAGCAACTGCTTGCTTACCATTAGATAGAGTCTCAATGTAATACCCTAGTCCATATGAATCAAAGGCAAGACCATAGCCACCAATTTTTTTGACCATTGGAGTGTAGAGTTTATTTATATTTTGAGAAGTAAGCACCTCATGATCTGTATAAAAATAGTTTGACATTCCGGCACTAACAAAAGTAGCTATATCCTCTACACATGCAAAAAGCCCTCCGGAAGCTTTTTCAGGGTAAACATATACCTGTATAGGATTACCTTTTAAATCATAACCAACTGGTACTTCAGGTTTCAATTCTTCATTCCAAGTAAAACTAGATTTGTGCATCCCAAGTGGTATAAAAACCTCTTCTTCCATGTATTCTGCAAAATCACGACCTGTAACCTCTTCTATCAGTAACTCAAGTAAATTATATCCCGTATTTGAATATGAAAATGATAAACCAGGTTCTTGTACAAGAATAGCTTCTTCAGATAAACTTTCTTCTAAAGAAGGTACTTTTCCCTTTGGAGAATAACGTTCAAAAATATCCCCTAAAGGCATACCTGCGGTATGAATAAGCAACTGCCTTACTGTTATATTTTCCTCTGAAAATTCAGTTTCTGGGAATTCCCAGTTTCTTATGTGTTTCTCCACTGGGTCATCTAAACCTATCTTACCCTGTTCAACTAACTTCATTACTCCCCAAACAGTTACCGACTTAGAAATAGACTCTACCCGACAATAAGTATCAGTGGTCATCTTTCGCCCTTCTTCAAGATCAGCATAGCCATAAGCCTTAGACCACATGGTTTCACCCTTTTGAATAAGAGCAATATTGACTCCTGGAATACCATAATCTTTCATCAAAGTAGGAATACGTTCATCAAGATAGGTAGTGAACTCTTCTAAAGAAGCATATTTCTTAACATTCTCTGTTATATGATTTTTTAAAAGAGATATTACCAGTACAAAAGAGATTATTAGTACAACTAGTACTCTAACCCATAGTCTATTAATAAGATTTAATGAACCTACATTTTTAGTTCTCATATTATTCACACTCCACTAAATTACTAACTTTCTATAAATGCCACCTTACTCTATTTCTAGTCGTTCCCAATTTATCTTTGAACTCTTTTGTCCATAGCTTTATCACCTATAAAAAGTGCTGTTTCCTAAGACGATGTAAAATCAAATTACTGTATCACCACGTGGATTTCTTCAAGTCTTTATTGTTAGAAAAATACATAATTGTTCCTTTCTTTCCTCTATCTTTATTTCGTATCTCCTAAATAGACTTGCCTTTACATCTTTTCCTATCAATATAATATTCAACAGTATTTTCCAAATACCTTCTAGATGACTGCATTTAAATCTGCCATATAAAAAAGTCTTTGAACAATGTAATTTTACACTCTCAAAGACTGTACTAATCTTATTATTTTTTAACGATTCCAGTATTCACAGTTTTAACAAATATTTTCAAATCACCTTATTGAATAAATTAGTAACTTCTTTTATATCTATAATCTTTTGCATAATATGAATATCACTTCTTAATATTAGTGAGCTTTATACTTGCAAGTTCTAAATTTGCCTTCAATCCAAAATGTTGCCTCAATGGCTCTAAACCTTAATAAGTAACATTTAGGATCTTCAATCCCTTTCTTGAAGAAATTTCGATCGCAATCATCATCAAATTTTCTTTTCTCATCCATGTCAGTTACTATTTCAATATCACCAATTAGTGTGACGCTGTCACCACCAAGATAATAACAAACACTTGCTTTAGTATTATTTTCAAAATGAGTCGATTTCCCATTTAGATGAGACCTTTTTGACGTCATAAAATAAATTTCGGAAAATCCATTATTTCTTATTTTTGTTATAGCACATATACGTGGATATCCTTTTTCATTAACAGAAGCAAGTGTTACAACCGTACACTTTTCTAATAATTGAGAAGCCTTTTCTTCGATTTCTTTAATTCTTTCTTTTTGAATTTGGCTAGCTGTTTTTCCCATAGTTCTCCTCCCTTTGTTAAGTAGACTATATCTGTTTTCTTTAACACACTTAATATAGATATTTTGAAGTGCTACAATATTTTATTTTCGCTTTATAGGAGCTAATAAATCTAGTTGTTTATCTTCTACTCTTGTTTCACTTGAATTAAAGCTGTTATAGTCTATACATTCTTCGAGCAACCTACGGTCTGCTGCGGGATTCCAATCAATCTCATACTTTTGATTATTCTTTACCCATTCCCAGAGCTGCTGCCATCGTTCTTCAATTATTGGCAATTGAGTTGGAACTGCTGCAAACAGACCCCCTTCATATTCTTTTCTATAAAAAGGATTTGGTACTAATAAATTATTAGGTATTACTACCCACATTTCATATCCATAAACTGGATTGTTATCTTGTGGCTCCGGATTATTAAATCCAAAATGTCTGAATCCATTTTTTTCATGGAGTGAATTATCATAAATAAACTTGTTTACAATCTCTGCACAATCATCCTCTGGAGTAGTACTTTCAGCTCTGTAACAAGCTAACACCATTGGGGGTAACTTGACAATTCTTACATCACCAACTTTACTATAACTTGAATATCCTGACACAGTATCATCCCTTTCTGAGAGAGTGATTTGAAGCGCATTTATAAACTCCCGTATCGCTGTGTTGTTTGATACATCAATAGTCGTTAATAATTCCATTATATTGTTTTGTTTTTTTACTGATTTAATAATATGTTCTAGTACAATGCTTAAAGCCTGCAGTTCTTTAACTTCATGCCTTGTTTGACTTAAATGTTTTTGTAAAGTTATAATAGCATACGATAATTCATCTGATTCAAATATTTCTTGTATTAACTTAATCGGTAGCCTTAGTTTGCGAAGCATTAATATCTGTTTAATTCTAAAAATACTATTATCATCATAATATCGATATCCATTATCCATTCTAATGCTTTTTACAAGCCCAGAATCTTCCCAGTAATGTAAAGTCCGATTTGAAATATTGAACTGTGCAGCAATCTCTCCTATCTTTGTTGACATAAATGCATCCCCTTCTCTCATAATCAGTATATAGTCTTACCCAACGTTAAGGTCAAGCCAATTTTATATCGTTCATTTCTCGAGGTCGATGCTCGACCCCCAGTGAAGAGATGTATGTTGATCTATTGTTCTATTGTTATCAAATCTCATTATTTAGCCATTTTCCCAATTCAGAAATCATATTTGCATAATGACAAATGACGTTTATTGTTTCCATTACTTGAGCAGTCCCCATCTGCTGCTCTGCTTTATCTGTACATTCAATCCATAGAGACCGTTTTAAACTATATTCTAACCAGCCTAATTTGCCTAAAAAACCATTAATTAAGACCATTTTCCAATTTGCTTTTAGTTTTCCGTACGTCTTTCTATATCCATCTATAAAAGCTAGAAATCTTTCTTTGTCAATGTTTCCAGTTTCAGTTTCAGACCAGTAAAAAGCTGTTTCAGTTAGCTCTTGCATAGGATTTATATAGCCAGCTGCCTCCCAATCAATGATAATGGGATTGTCTTGGTTCCACATAACATTTTTAGGATCTAAATCTCTATGGCTGATAACCATATCTGATGCAAGTAGTCTTGCTGATTTATTTGCTTGTTCATTCCAATCATAAAGCTTATCAATGATTTCTAGCAGCAATTTGCCCCACATTGTATTATTTTGTTGTCCTTTTTGCAAATAGTAGTTCCAATCTATCAGCTGTTCATTATCTGACCAGTCATTAATTATACCTAGTTCTGAAAAATCCATCATATGTATATCCGCAAGAATAGTACCTATTTTTTCACAATGGACTATATTGATTTCATTTGATTTCAGACTTTTGCCATCTATCCAATCAAATACAAGATAAAATTGATTGTCTATTTCTTGCATGAAAGTGTCATTAAATTTTTTAGCTGGAAGGGCAGGTATATTATTTAAGGCAATATTGGCAATTCGCTCTGAATTTAGAAAATGCTGCATTGCTTCAGATTTAAGCATTATCTTAGGATTTAATGCTTTAATTGCATATTTTCCTTGTGTGGTTTCAATAGCATACATTCTGTGTAAAAGCCCACCCGATATCGCTTTAGGCACACCTACTATTTCACCAAGTTGCAAAATATTACACAATTTTTCAAACTGCAGATTATACTGTATATTACTCATTTTTTTGTACTCCCTTTTATATTTTACATGCATTATGAAACAATTCTTATACTACTATTATCGCTTATTTTTTATATCAGCAACAACGAAACCATTAACTGAGTAAACTTGGACCTCACTAGCCCCGGAATCTCAAATAGCTGTTTTAATATCTTCTGTTGTTACGTATGCTTTTCATGGTATGCCTTCAAACACCTTATTATCATTCAAGTTCAAGACTCTTTTTTAAGCTCTCACAATTTTTAATAAGTCTAGGTCTTAAATTTACTAAAACTCTCTATTTCAATATCACTAATTTCCTTTATCGTTCGGTAACTCTTTATAAAGGACTCTAATCCTAATTTTGCGTTTGCTTTGTCTAAATCATCTAGGTCACGCAAAGCATACACAATATCGATTATATAGTAAAAATACATTGAATCCTCAAAATCTATTGGTTTCATTGCTTCAATTTCTGAATTTATTCCTTTAGCTTCAGTAAAAATTACATTATCTCATTTAATAAGCCTGTTCTTTTTTACTTTGCATTAGGTGATTTTTTTCAAGATAAAATCATAACCCAAAACTCTATTTCACCAGTTCCCGATTTTCTTTTAAAGGAATTAACTTTCTTAAATCCTATCCTCTCGTATACTTTTATTGCACGTTTATTAAAAGCTGCTACAGTTAAACGAAACCTTTTTGCAGATAATTGATTTCGTGCGAATTCTAAACCACTGTTTAAAAAACCAAATCCTAATCCTTGTCCACACAAATTAGGCTTCATTCCAAGCCCAATGTCAGTAACATCTTTATCATCATAAACTCCAAATTGTCTGCCTACTGGAACTTGGGCTGATTCTCCAAAACAATAGTACCCTAAAAGATTATTTTCTCTGTCCGTAACTGAAAAATACGGATTATTAAGAAGCTCATCTATGCAGTCATCACTTTCATCCATGCTATAAATTGAATATGGCTCTTCATAAATCCATTTTGAAATTTGATTTGCCTCGTTATAATTTATTTGCTTTATATTTAGTTTCATGATTAACCCCCTTATAAACTCCTTCAAAAAAATTAACACAAGTGTCAATTTTACTATATCGTTCTATTATGCATTATCTTAAATTTTGCGTTATTATAAATATTTCCCTTTCCAGTAAAGAATATATTAAGAATGTATACTGCTTATCTGCTGGTCATGCTCATTTTCTACCGTATGTAATCAATAACCCAAGTACTTTTAAAAATGATTTTCTTTTTTCAGTATTTCTAAAATATTCTGATATTTTAGAATGCACTTTAATATAAGCTTCCGCATCAACTCTGTCAATCCCACGACTCATAAATAATTCAATAGTATTTTCTCTACTGGATATACTAAAAGATTCATCCCATCCATTAATTTCAATAAAATCTTGTACTTTCTCTTCGTAATCCTGCATATCGGGGTCTACATACATTACTTTATCATTCATACGAATGTCAATATCATGCAAGCCTAACTGTTGCATATAAAATGGTAATCTCATTCCAATTGCATAATCTCTCCCCTCACACTCCAATTCTTTCTTCCATACCTTATGAAAATCAAAGGATGTGCAAAGATAATCATAGCTAATGTCATCAATGTATAATCCATCATTTTCAAATTCTCTATTTACATCTACACAAACAACAAGACCGTCTTTCTTAATAGAATCAACCATTTTTTTCAATACTTCCATCGGTTTGTTCATATGCCGTAATCCAGCTTGACAGATAGCTATGTCATATTCTTTGTCTATTTCCAGAGAATATATGTCTGATACGATAAAATTTACATCGGACTCAGTATTATTAAAATTTAATTTAGCCTTATCAGTAAAATATTCGTTATCAATCCCCGTGTAGGTACTTCCCTTAGGCAAAAGCTCAAGTAACTTCGTTCCTAAGTAACCTTCTCCACACCTGAATTCAATAACATCAATTGGTGATTTCACATGCCAAACATTTTCTAAAAGAAATCTTAGATAGTCATTGTTCCAAAAGTATTTTCTATTTTTATAAAGCTTATCAGTTTTTCCATTCCAATTATCACGATTATCTGTGTTCCTTGGTATGTATGATTGCTGACGTAGTGGTTTTAGACCTAATAGTTCGTCTACAGAAACATTAAAATACTCAGCTATACTTGGCAATAAAGCAATGTCAGGCATTGTTGTACCGGTTTCCCATTTACTTACTGACTGGAAAGATACGCCCAACACATCTGCTAAATCCTGTTGACCTATTCCTTTATCTTTTCTCAATTCTGCAATTTTAAGTTTAACTGTTGTCATATATTGCCCCCCTTAAATTTAATAACTTAATGCTAACATAATCATTCAGTTAAACCAATAACGCAACATGCGAATTAACTCGCATATTAGTTGAGAAAACAAATTCTTACTTCATCTTACTAAAAAATAAGTACCCCATTTATTCCTTGTTATATTGCCTTCTCTTCAGCCTTATAATGTGATGTATCTCCTTTGAGTATAAATTTTCTGCTATCCTTTTTTATGTCTAAAATATTTAAACACGTAGAGTGCATAAAAGCTCCGCTCCAAAAATCCTTCAAGTCTTTATTTTCACAGTATGTAATCAATGCTTTTAAAACAACTGCATGAGTAACAACTAGTATGCTTTTTCCTTCATATTCTGAGATGATTTTTTCTACTTCATTACCTACTCTATTTAAAATTTGAGAAAATGTTTCTCCTCCTACAGGTTTATACAAATGAGGAAAATGCCAGAAATTTTTCTGCTCTTCTTCCCAAACTTTTTCAATCTCTGTATGCAACCTTCCTTCCCAATGACCAAGATAAATTTCTTTTAAGTTATCGTTAGGTATTATTTTTATATTTCTTTTGCCTCTAATTAATTTAGACGTTGCAATCGCTCTTCCACTTGAGCTAGAAATGATAACATCTATTTTTTCATCATTCAATCTTTCTCCAAGCCATTCTGCTTGTTTCTCACCTAATTCCGTAAGTTTTGAATCTTTTTGTCCTTGCATTCTACCCTCTAAATTCCATTCTGTTTGTCCATGTCTCGTTAAATATAGTTTTGTCATGATGTCCCCCTAAATAAAAGTTTCTTCAGACCAAATGCTTCTAAATCTAATATCGTAAGTATTTTTACAATGGTTTATAAAAAATGACTATATACTTTCACCCATATTCAAAGTTCTTCTCATAATGCAAAAATGGACCTTACCTACATAATTAATTATCAAAGATAATGCCATTCTCTTTTGTTCTCTTTAGGAAATTATCCTAAACCTATTCTTCATTCAACTCATACTTAATAAATATGTCATTGTACTTTGCATAGATTGTTCTTTCATTCTGTTTATTCCCGTATATCTCGGTTTTAATAGGCAATGTATTTGATACAAAGTAAGTTTTTCCTTTTACCATAGGCTCTGTCTGAGAAATCTCCTCTTCTACTTGCCCTAGTAGAACAAAATCTTCTGGTAAACTCTCTCTAGTATTTCCAGTATCTCCGTATACATGACTTTCTTTTGAAATCATAGGTTTATAATCCCACTGTTGTCCTTCAGCATCTTCGTTCCCAAGTTGCCGAACACATCCTGCACTTACAGTAGATAAAAGAATTGCACTAATAACAACCAGCAGTAAGTTTTGGAGCTTTTTCATATTAATTCACTCCTTTATTTTATGATTTACCATTCATCTCCAGGTATTCTCAAATAGAAGGTGAGTGCATTGTTAGCTGTAATAGCAATGTGCTTTACTCCTCTATATATATGCTTTGAAAAAATCTTCCTTGACCATCTATGTAGTTAGGTCTCTCAAAAAAATTCTTTTCTACAAGATATTCATTTATACTTCCAAATACTTGATGCCATAATTCATTTGCTATCTCTTTTATATCTACTTTATGTTTTATTGCTGACAATTCCTTATAATCATTATTTAATTTTTTGAATGTATTATCTATCTCATTTTCAATTATACATAAAATACAGTTAGATATTTCTTTTAATATACTAATATCATTTGCTTGAAAAACAGGAACTTTAAAAGAGATTTTTGATTTTTTATCTTCTCTGACATACCCTAATTCTTTAAGAAAATCAAATCTTTTTCTTTCCATTGGTGATAAATCACTAATACAAATATCTTCATTCAACACACGTTTTATCAGTATTGCACAGTTTTCACCCAACATTTGATTTTGTTGCTCTATTAATTTTATATAGCTAAGATTTAATTTATCATTATCTGTAGCATTTTTTAAACTTGAATTAACTTGCCTAAAAAATCTATAAAGATCTTCTCTATTTCCATTACCATCTCCAAAGCTATTAAATCTAATATTCTTAACCTTATAGTTATTACTGCTACACAGAATATTGTCACTAAAATCAAACATTTTTTCACTTTCTTCAAAACCTATTAATATATAATCTCTATGTCCAAGCTGCTCTTTTGAAATTTTAAATATTTCTCTAGTTCCAAAATATTCAATAGCGGTTCCATCAAATATGTAGTCACCAATAATATGGTATAGTAATCGCTCATAAGAAAAATATTTATGCGCACTTAGTTTTGATACTAATTGATGAAGCTTTTCCTTATTCATGATTACTAAATCACCAATTTTTTGCGCCGTTTTTTTTGAAAACTTATCTAATAAATGCAGGTCTTTCTCTAAAAAAACAGGAAAATTTATCGAATACCTATCATTTTTCACTAAAACCATATGTATTTTTTCCATAGCATTTAAAATATTCTCCAAGTATTTTAATTCACAATCTAATAACTTAGCAATATCATTTGCTTTCAATTCAAAAGGCTCAGAATGGGCAATTAGAAATAAAATCTCTGGTGTATTTTCTTTTGCAAATATATAAAACGGATTCAGTTCATCATATTGCCCACAATCTCCAAAATGAAATAATTCTATTTTACTAGTCAACACCTTCACTCCTTTTAACATACTACTTTACAAATCGATAAATACTATATTTTTCAGTCATATTATTTTTTAAAGCTACTAAATCCATTAAAATTATTACTTATTTCTAGATAATCTTTCTACTAGCTATAAGCTTCTTCTATGCCTTACATGTATTGGAGAATTGTATCCTTAACTATTCTCTCACAAATTGGTAATATCACTAGATTTCCTACTGAAAAATAACTTGGTGGAGTTGACCTATGTATCAGTTAATAACATTTAGAGTTTCTAATAATAACATATCAAAACGAGATTCAACATATCTTAGAAAAGCTTTATATCAAACTATGTTAGCTGGCATATATAAGAGGGATAGTGGATATGCAAATACTGTATTAAGAATTCGTTATGATAAAAAGATTATTGAATAAAATCCTTCTATGGTAACTTTCATTGTTACTTCTAGTATATTCTACTTTTTTTCAAAAAACCCTTGATAACCATTTGATGGTTTAGATGATGGTTGTTATGGGAACTTATTCTCTCGATATATCAATGTGAATCTAGTATTTTTCTTAGAGCTTTTTCTAACTCTCCATTATAAACAGCATTCAGAGACTTTTGAGCCCATTTAGGAAATTTAGACCTTTTATATGCAAATATCAAATTAACAAGGATTGATAGCCCATCGTCAATTATTTTCTCAGTTTCATCAATCTCACCATATTCTTTAATAAATACTTTTCCAGCCTCTTTTGATAATGATGAGCATACATTTCTAATGTCACTATATTTATAACCTATTCCCAGTAAATTATAGTCAAACATTATTGCCTCTTCTTTATCTTTACTAACTGCAAGATTAGTCCAATAGAAATCATTATAAGTCAGAGTTTCTTCAAGACTTCTAATTTTATTAGAGATAAGATCAAAGTTATGAAAGATTAAATTCCATACTGGGTTATCTATGGTATTAGAGCAGTTTCTTATTAAAGAGATATTTTCTTTTGTGATAACATCAATTTCCCTATAAAAATCTCTATCCTTTTCAGATAAATATTTTGCACTCTTATTGTGTAAATCTCTATACCAAGCTGCCAGTGCCTTTGCTACTTTAGTATCAAATAAATCCGATCCTTTTCCAAGTCTATATTTTTTGCTTTTTTCTAAATCCTCAAGTAATAGACTTCTATATGTATAAGCAAATATTTTAGCTGTTGGTATATTTAACTTCTTAAGAATAGAATAGTTGCTTATTTCTCTTGTATATTCCTCTTTCAAGAAATACTTGAGTACATAATATTTATTCTCATATATAACTCTAAATAAATAAATTCCATCTTTGTTTTGAATTTCATGCAAGTCAATATGACTATTTTCCGATAAACCAAGTTCAGCTAATTCTTTATAAACCTCTCCTATTATATTCATCTGTTTTCCCTTTCTTACTCTAATATCAATTACGTTTGCATAATATGCTAAATATCATTTGCAATCTTAATGTACTTGTCTAGTAAATCATATATCCAATCATTGAGTACTGAAAAATCAAATCCTATGCTTCTAGCTGTCTCTGTATTTATACTATAATTATCCTCACCATTATATGGTGCAGCATCTCCATCAGGTGTATAAATCGCTTTTATACCAGTTTTCTTTTCTATATATGCATCAATCTCACTAATTGATATTGTTCCATAGCTGCTTCCGTTGATGGTGCCACAAAACTCTTGTTCTGTAAGGTAGGCAAGAAACTTGCCCGCTTCATCAGAACAGATAAATCCAAGTTGCTTTTCTCTATTATCAACAAACATCGGTATACCTTTGACTATATGTTCTACATAAAAATACATCCTTTTTGTATAATCATCTTCACCAACAACAAATGGATATCGTACGGCTACAGCATTTTGGAATGAATAATTCTGAAATAATGCACACTCTGCTTGTCTCTTTATTTCATCATATGGAAAATCTCCTCTTGAACACCATTTCAAACTAGTGGCAATTGGATTGAATTCAGTCTCTTTTGTGTCAAAATGTTTGTTATAAACCGCAGCTGAGGAAACCATAATATAGCGTTTACATTTTACACTATCTAAAATATATCGTACGTCGTTTGAACAATATGCCAAATTATCACATACTACATCATAGCTTTTATTCTTAAATGCATTTAGTAGACTTCTAGGATTTGTACGTTCAACAATAATTCTTTTGACGCTATCTCCAAATTCATCTATAATTCGTCCTCTAGTAGCAATAGTTACTTGATGTCCTTTTCTAAGTAGTTCACGTACCATATGAATTCCAAAAAACCTTGTCCCACCTAAGACTAATATTTCCAATATAATTCCTCCTATAGTCCAAAATATCACCTAACGATTCTAGTAGTAGAAACGCTAATTTCAATACAATAACCTGTATCCCAAAATATACTCTTTAATGTCACGAACCTACCTTTACTATTGATGTGTTTTACTTTTATTTATATTTTTTGATTAAAATAATTGTTTTTTATTTTGATTACATACTCTGTCATATTGGTATCTTCACTTTGATTGTATGTGTATCCGAGGTGCTCGGAAACAATCATTGCGATAGTTCTAAACAATTCACATGCTTTAAACACTGCCGCCCATAAGTTGTTATACTCACTATCAGAATAAGTTTTTGAATACATTTCATAAAGCTCATTAGGCAGATACTTTTTAAAAAACTTTCCTTTCTTTCCTGCTGATACTGAGAAGTCTGTATTAATACCAATATACCATTCTATCATTTTCACAAGCATATCTCTCACAACAACATTAAACATCCACATAGCATAAGGTAATTCGTCTCTTGCAATACCCTTCACAACATTATTAAGGCACCACCAGAATTCATTGCAGCAGCCTGTGTACTGTGCCTCTGTTGGTTTTTTAACCCAATAATCTTCATCTGTAGCTGGTGGTATTTGAGGCAAACAATTATCTTTATCCAGAAGTGGAGCAATAAGCTTTTCTTTTGCATATTCTTCTAACATTTTTTCTTTAATTTCTATTCCCAAATCAATTCTATTACCATCTTTGAAGAGCATCAACCATGTATAAGAACGGCTAAAATCATGTTTTATACCAAAGGCAGCGTCAACTAAATCAGGTTCCTGAACCATAGCTATATCTCCAAATACAGAAATCCAATTCTTATTGTCGAGAAATGACTTAGTTTCGGTTACAACATACCCAATATCATAGTCTTGATAAATATCTTTTTTTACATTAGCGTTAACACGAGAGCCACTCATGTAAACTGCTCTAATACGCTCTTCCTCTTTAGCAACTTTAAGTATTAGATTGATCATTTCTTGTTCACTACGCAAAGTACCACCCCTTAAAATTTTTCAAAACGCATCTTTGTAAAAGCAAGTGTTGTCTGACATTTTGCTTCATTTATACAATTCTAAAACAATTCATCTAGCAAAATATAAAATTCTATTTTTGAATAATCTACATCTGTAATACCGTATTCTTTATAAAATAAATCATTCCACTTATCTGTTCCAAAATTATGTTCGAAACTACGTACTATTAATGCTATATCCTGATATCTATCGCTGATTCCTGCTCTTCCTAAATCTATAAATCCACTTAATTTGTTACCTGATAGTATTATATTGGGCATACAATAATCACCATGAGTAAAAACTAAATCTTCATTAGCCGGTCTCTTTTCTAAGACCATTTCAAATAATTGTTCACTTGACTTGCCTATATATTTTCTTTCAAAGCTATTTTCGTCTACTAATCCACAATTAATTCGCTCTTTTGCTTCATCAATCTTCTTATTAAGAGTACTATCAAATGGACAATCATATAAATTTACCTCATGAATTAATCTAAGAGACTTTGCCAGTGTTGTTACAACTTTAGCAGGCTTAGAGACATAATAATCATGCGCTGCATTTAACCCTCTTATTTCTGATATCAGTAAAAATTCTTTGCCATTAAATACATCATAATAAAATACCTGCGGAACAGGTATTTTATTCTCTAACCAAATTAAGATTTC
Organism: Brassicibacter mesophilus; assembly: GCF_050433385.1. Classification (NCBI taxonomy): domain Bacteria; kingdom Bacillati; phylum Bacillota; class Tissierellia; order Tissierellales; family Thermohalobacteraceae; genus Brassicibacter; species Brassicibacter mesophilus. The sequence continues at coordinate 37,626 of NZ_JBNPXI010000018.1, read as the reverse complement.
TTTTTCTTTTTCCAGCAAATTGTCCTTACAATTATTTACTTTTAAATAAGCATTTTCTCCGTTTGAAATGCCTTCAAGAAAAAATATTTCTGAACTTGAACAACCGATAATATCTTTTTCCCACCTTGCATCCCCTATTATGGAGCTTAACCTATATGACAGATTAATAAAGTTTCCTCTATAAACTTCGTTCATATTCAAATAGCCTCCTACCAAAACTCTAGCAATAATAGAAATAAAATGAAATACAGCATTCTGAGGCTTAGCAACATTGGTCTTTTCCTATGTTGTTTCCTTCTTATGTAGCTAAGACCTTATTATACATTGTTTGTAAAACTTTCTTAATCTTCTCCAACTTTATTCATGATTATTAATAATTTTCTTTATTCGTGGTTTCAATATAATAAAAATATACTTTTTTTCTAACGTACTTCTCTACATCAGTAGATGAGACATTATTTATGTGATAAGAGAGTACGTTATTAATTAGTTCAATTTACTCTAAAAAGGCCATTGGGCAGTTAGCAATGCACTTGCCACAAACATCGCAAAAACCCACCTTGTTTAGAAAATCAGCATTATTCAGCAAATGATCATGGCAAGCAAATGGTTCAAAGGAATCAATCTTCAATGCATGAACAGGACAGGTCTTTATGCATAATAGGCAGCTTCCGTTTTTATTATAAAGACAACGTTCTGGTGCAGAAGCTACAGACGGCTCCAGCACAGCAGAAGTCAAAACAGTGCAGAAACGGCCAGCAGATCCTTTTTCTGTAATCAGCAGTCGATTAGCACCAAATCTACCGAGTCCTGAGATTGCTGCTGCACTACGATGCGACCACATTGATTGTAGTTTTTCTGGATCATAAGTGTGAGTAGCTGCGATAAGCATAGCTGAAAATCCCTGTTCTTTTAAATAATCCGCAACCTTCTGACCGATCGTGTCAAAAAGGTCATTAACAACTAAATAAGCTTCACCCCATATTGCAGAAACAGGCTCCTCATTTTTGGCTGATTTAGTAACCATCTGGGTAAACGGCACAAAAAAGGAAATGACTGATTTGGCATCAGGTAAAAGTTCAATGGGGTCACAATGCCAATCGCCAATAATCGTTTTAAGCATATGGTACTTTTCATCTTCTGCCGAAGAAAATGCACAGATTGGCTCACGAAATAAATCTGGACGATTGGCTTTCTCCACTTGTTCTCGAATTAAATAGACGATGTTTTCAGTAATGTTCATAGCAATAGCCCCCTAGTTTTTTGCATTTTTATATTTTATGTGCTATGAAAAGATAAATAATCTTAATTCGTGATATTGTACAACTATGAATAAAACTACGTAATCATCCCTATCAAACTCGCACATAGCTCCATAGTAATGCACTATCTGTCATCTAACGGGCCGCTTATCCAACGTCCATGAGTTGCTACCCGCAGAGCCCTTTTCAGCAGGCAGTATTGTGATCCGTGATATGCTAATTTTCATTACATTTTCACATAATAAAGAAAATGAAGTAACTTAATCAAGAATCATGCTCATAACACATACTTACTCTTTAACTACCGGAATCCAAATTTCAATATAATAATCATCAGAATCGACATCACCGCTAAAGTATTTTTCCATAGTAGGTAGTGTTGCCTGTTTATAAATGCTTTGAGGCAAGAATTCCCCATATATTCTACCCCAAGTATTTCCGAGTGTTGGATTTATTGGACCTATAGATTCAAAAACTAACCAAGTAGATTTAGGGACTACAACAGTTTTCATACTCTCAATACACTCATGATTTGTTTCAATGCCAACCATATAATCATTCTTACCTTCATCGTTGTAGCCGAAACACATGCCTAGAGTATAGGCGTTTACACCTATTTCAAGTAGCTTATCAATAGTACCATCTTTTTTACACTTATCCCAAAACTGTGGTATTATATTGTTTTCCAATGATGAAGTTACGATTTTCCCAGCTGTCTTAAAACTATCTCTTTCAACAACACGATAATTCATTTCTACATCCCCTTTTATTGTAAGTGTAAAGGTCAGGCGAGGATAGGATTTTAACTTAATATTTTGTTGTTTGGCAGTTGTAGGTGTAATGCCATGTATTTTTTTGAAAGCAACACAAAAAGCATCTGATGACTCATACCCATATTTAACCGCAACATCTATTACTTTACAGTCTGTAGATTGTAATTCAAAAGCTGCCATTGTCAGCTTTCTCCTGCGAATGTATTCTGAAAGCGTAATTCCTGTCATTAATGAGAATGCTCTTTGAAATGAACCAACAGGACACACAGCAATTTCCCCTATTACTTCATAATTTATTTCGTCATTAAGATGCTCTTCTATGTAGCTGATGACTTCATTAAGACGATCAATCCATTCCATCAATACCCTTCCTTCCAATTAAATTATAGAGGAAATATATTTATTATTCCCGTCATTTATCAAACCAAAAAAGACGGTATATATTTACTATAAAAAATATCCATTATATAAATATTATTTGATTTGTAGTTATAAACAAATGCGAATTTTAACTATCCCTCAAAATATTACTGGTAAAGCTTCTCATTCAGCGGATATGTAAGTAATTCGTTAAACGTCTTTATTTTCAATAAATTATCACTTATCAGTTAATTTATATTAAACCATTATATTTAATAATTAAGCCAACTTAAATAACTAATCAATATGAAATGCTCAATATATCACTGAGTTTTATATTATTTAATAACGAAGGAATCCCAGTCGTTTTCTCTTGCCCACTTTAAACGATCATCTATAGTATTATAATGTAATTCTAATTTATGGCCATCAGGATCAAGAAAATAAAAAGAATCACCTTCTGATGTATTCTCTTTAAATGTCTTCACACCTGCTTTTTCAAGTCGTTTTTTTAATTTATAGTACTCTGTTGAAAGTACATTAAATGCAATGTGTGTATAATCTGAATTAAATTTAAATTTAGTTTTTTTATCTACATTTAAAGCGACCCATATATTCCCAGCCATTAAATATGCTCCTCTATCCCAATGTGCTACTAATTTTAACCCTAATAACTCCGAATAAAAATTTATAGATGTTTCTAAATCACTCACTGCAAAAGTAATATGATTTATTCCAGTTATCATAGACCCTATATCTCCTTTAACAGAATTTTAATTTAATAAATTATTACTAAAAAAAGAAATTCAGTCCAATTTCACTTAACGCTCTCGCATTCCAAATACCCTTGAGTCCGTTTCACGAAGCGAATAAGAATGAGAACTAAAATCATATTCAGTATGTACGTACAAATGGTTCTCTTACTTCATCACTTAATAATTCTGAATATGCTTTAATCTTTCTAAATGTGTTCCCCATCATCTCGTGGCTACGATAATCCCTTAGCTTGTCTATATCAAATTCCGCTATAAGTATACCTTCTGTTATACCTCCTGCAAGGACAATTGTATTATCTATTGGCTTTCCGCTTTTATCCCACACTATTGGACTAAACGCACATGAACAACCAGCATTTTCTCCTGGAATATTTGCCATTACAACTCCAATCATATTTTCATAGGCTCTTGTAGACAATGCTTGAATTCGTGCAGGCATTGTTTCACAATCATTTGGGACTAAGATTATTTCTGCACCCTTTAACATAAGAATTCTTGCACTTTCTGGGTATTCCCTGTCATAACAAATCATAATTCCTATTTTGATTCCATCAAATTCACATACACTAAATTCGTCTCCACTCTCTAGCATTCTTTCATCTGCAAAATCACAAGTGTGTACTTTACTATATTTCATAATAATTTCTCCATATTTATCAATTACAAAGGCTGTGTTGCACGGCCTGGCCTTGCCTTTTGTATAGCCTGTTATAACTACACCAATATTTAATTCTTCTGCAATCTTACAAAATGATTTAATATATGTACTGTTATCTTCTAACGCCAAATTACTCCACTCTTTATACATAGGCAGTTGAACTATTTCTTCTAGAGATAAAGTTTTATCAACATCAGGAAATTCATAGCCAGTTATCCAACATTCTGGAAATAGAACAATATCTGCTCCAAGCTTTTTTGCTTCTCTAACAATATCCAATCCTTTTTCCGTATTAATTTTACAATCATAAGAATCTCGTTTCTCCTGCACTATCGCAATTTTAAATAAGTGCTTCATAGAATAATCCCCCTCGTATACTTTCTCACGTTAAATGAAAATAATCCTTATTTCAGCTTATAACACTAATCTGCTAAAACTTTCTCAGGAATTACACCTAACGTTTTTAGTAATCACTTCACTCAAAATTACTTTGCCAAAGCTTTTATAGTCAAAGATATTTAAAGATTATTTTCAATTGAAGTTAAAGAGCATTCATGTAAGCATTACTAATTCCGAACTCTTTAAGCAAGTTTAAATATCTCAGCATTTCTTTTTCTTTTACGGGAAATGCTGTATTATAAAGGTTATGTTGAAATACATCGGCATCTTTCAATATTTCATCGAATTTTGAATGGATTTTATCTTTATCACTATGATTATATACTGCAGAACAAATTAATTCTGTTTCTTCTTCCGTAGTCAATTTCAATTCCTTCAAAATACACCTTGCTAGATCAGCTCCATTATGCGCGTGATTTTTTCTAACCATAGTTTTATAACAATATAAATCATGCAGCATACCTGCCATTATAGCAAGTTCACTATTTCCCCCTCTTTTTATTGCAATCATCGCACAATATTGGGCAACTCCATAAAGATGAATATATGCACATCTACGTTCTTCAACATCTTGCATGTTTAGCAATATTACATCTATGTATTCTCTAAGCTTTTCAATTCTATTCGTATCTTCACTCCCAGCTGATATCATAAGTTATTTTTATATTCACATATCAATGGAACATAAATTCATATACATAATATAAATTTTCTATCATATAATATATTTTTTTAATACTTCAGGAACAATATTGGCAAAGCTTTCAGATGCTCCCCAATCAAAAGTAAATAATCCCTTTCCTCCACCACCACTAATATAATGCACTCTTGTTACATCTTCTAAGCTATCTATTATAACTGTTAGAGTTAATCTGTTCCCTGCCCTATAATAATGTTTATCAAATACCATTACTACGCACTTCTTATTGTCCAAGCTATTAATCTCGTATCGGTCTAGCAATTCTCCCGTAATGCTACCATTAACAACTTCCTCATGTATTATATTAACTGTTTCCTCAATGGATGTAGACACCCTTAATGTATTTCCCATTTTCCGTCCTCCTTTAATATTTACTTACATATAAATATAACATTATTATTAAGCCTTAACAGTATACTTAAAAATTTGAATTCAGATACACATGATGCTAGAAATACGTCATAAATCACATCAAGAATATACTACTTATCTTTACAGTTTCTCTTTTTTATGTAATTTACTACTAAGCATACAATAAAAGATATAAACAATATTAGAACCAAGGTATTTAGAATTTGAAATAAAAATACTTTTATATTTGGGTTTACATCTATAGATACATTCACAATGCTAAGTGGAGTAACATATTTATGTACTATATATTTTTATAGGACATCAGTAGTTTAATGTTACTCTAAGTATTACAATTTCTACCTAAAGTTTGAATCAAACATAATATATTCTAATCTTTCAAACCCTCCATGTTGGATATGCCAATTATATTTAAACCCACATTTCTCCACCAAATTAATTGATGATATGTTATATAGATCAATATCTTCTACAATTTTGATAAACCTAATAAGTCAAATCCATGTTTAACTAGAATTTGTGCTATATCGCATTCTAACCCTTGTCCCCAGTACGCTTTATCTACAGTATAAAAATGTTTATATTTCCGCCATTTATTTAATGTTTCCTAATTTCATTTCTTTGGTGCAAAATGAACATTTCATCAAATCACATTCTTTTTAATTTTTCATAAATATCCTCATCTAATAAAAACATGTCTTGAATTAAAAATTCACCTTCTCTATTTCGAGTAACTTTTATCATTAAGATATTACCATTGGCATATTCTATAGCAATATAATTTTTTATGCTATATTGTCTTCCTATTGCTGGTTTAATTGTTTCAAAGGTGTCTATTAAATAATCTTGATCTTCAGGTAATAACTCTGGTGTAAGAAATACCATGTCATTGCTATTTGCTGCAATTGCTATTGCACTGGATAATCTAGAAATATAATTAGTATTACTTTCCATTTTTTTGAATTTGCTATATAAAAATGAATTTAATGCAAGTAATAATAATACAAGTATTATAAGAGCATTAAAAGTTACTTCACGCCATTTAATATTTTTCACAAGCTTATCTCCTTATATAAAAATCCATTTAAGTTGTTTTATGAAAGACTTAATATAAATACAGATTATCAAAAATTATTCTACTGCTATGCAACATCTTGCTTTTTGTCAAGCAGACTCCTAAGGAACAACCCCGATATCACCAGTCATTTCTTATAACATTATCGCACTTAAGACCTTCGTGAGCCTATCTAGACTTAGCTTAATAAAGAAATGTGCTTTGATTCTTTGCTTGGTACTTTTAGAATTTTCCGAGGTAACAATATTACTTAAACATTTTAATACACCATGTTTTATAATCATGTCTTTTATAAAAATTAATAATACTATCCATATCTTTTGTTGATGAATAAATTAAAGACCTCTCAATTCCATTTTCTTTAGCTACCTCTAATATTTTATCTAATAAAAAACTACCTAGCCCTGTGCCTCTACTATTTAATGAGACATAAACATCATCTACTTCAATGTAAAGTTGCCCACTATCTATAATAGCCATATTCTCTGCTTTATGAATTGTTCCATAGATAAATCCAACAATCTCATACTTTGATTCAGCAACGAAGAAATATTTACCAAGTTTTGTTTCTAAATAATTCTTATCTGCAGGAACAAACCCATGAGTTATCTCTTCTGTAGCCCATTGCTTCTGTAAATGCACTACATCCTCTAAATCATTATATGTACATTCTCTAATAACTAGATCTTCCATAGTATCCTCCATCACTTAATTCACATTTTTCAACAATTGCATCTCAATAAAACCCATCTAAAAACTTTTATGCAATCATTCTTTTACTCTAGGTTTACATACGGCATTCTTGACATCTCTGACATCGAGACACTTAGAGTGAAGTTAGTATTGCAGGTATGGTGTATCTACTTTTCTTATGCACCCTTACATGAATATTAGTGTTATATGAGTTAATGACCCATTCATCATCAATAATTCTTCGTAAAGTTATAAATATAGCGACTTACTTAATACCACACTCTTATAATTTGTTTCATGCCATTGAATAGTTTCCACATACCTGTACTCTCTTTTTTTATAAAAACCAATTAAATGATGCGCTGTTTCAGCAGTATCTAATGCAATCTCTGTCACATTCTTTATCTTTCTAGCCTCTTCTTCAACAATATCCATCATTTTACTTCCAATTCCGTATTTCTGAAGCTCAGGTGCAACAGCAAACTGTCCAATCTTAGCTACAAAATCCTTATTATACCAACTACTTGTGTCCGAAGGTTTTGGACTATACAGAGATATTGTAGAAACAATCTTATTCTTATACATACCTATGTAACATTTATAGGCATTCCTTATTCTTTTTAATGTTATACTGTTATCCTGTGTAGTTGCCACATATTTAAGTCCCATGTCAGCTAAAATCTTATAAGACCTATGAAGAAGATGTGTTAATTCTTCAATTGAATCATCACTTGAAAATGAACGAAACTCCATATGTTCACTGTCATTAAAATTATGATAATATAAATTTCTTTGCATCATATAATTTCTCCTTTAATATATGTATTTTTTGAAGTGACCTATGCCTTTCTCTTAAAACTATAAAAATTTAACCTCTTATAGTTTCTAACATAGCCTTCCGAAAAATATGGCAAACTAAATTCACTCATTTAAAATTCTCCTAGTAATTCTAAGATTTCTTAATTAATGGGTCCCTTATATTTTACAGACCGTTTTGTGTCTCTGACGTTTTCCAAACCATGCATTTGCATGTAAGACGTATTGTGAGTTTTCCGAAGGCTTAACCCATATTATCCACAACGAGTAGGAGTGCTTTGTTAAGCGAAATTACGTCAAATGACTCTAGCAAACCCCTTAATTCTTTTTGCGTAATATAATTGCTTGGTAATGTAAATCCGGATTATCTTGTTTAACTACTTCAAAATCAATAATTTCAAAATATTCTTCAAATATGCTCTTTATTGTATTATCATCATAAAAAGAAAAGAACCTTTTTGGTATATAATGTTTTAAGACTTAGCGCTACCTCGGTCTTTCTCTATAATATTTCTTTCCTATATTTCTAAAGTTCTATTATAAGATGTGGCAATATTCGCCACTACTTTAGTACATTAAATATAATCTAATTACTTCAATCTTTTTAAATATAAATCATGCGGTTCTTCAAAATATACAGGATTATTATTAATATCTAAATAATGATGATCATAATGTTGCTGCTTTATTAACTCGTTAAATCCCCACGAGTTGTACATACTCTTCAATTTCTCGTGATTTTCATTGTCAATACCAATCGTAACTTCATAAAACCCTTTCTCTTTTAACCTGCCCAAAGCAGCCTTCATTAACTTACTTGCTAACCCCTGCCCTCTAAACTGTTCCTCAATCCTAAACGCACATAAGTATGCTCGATTAACTCCATCAGCCTCATCAGCATCCTCTGAGTTCCAGAATATGTATAATTCACCTATCAACTTTTTTTCTTTTATGCTTTCTACAGCCCAAAATTCGATATTTCCACTAGTTATACCATTAACAAAATATTTATAAGTAGGAGAATCACTATATTCCCATAGTTTCTTCATCTCTTCTACTGTAGCAATTCGTACATGTATTTCAACCACCTCTTTCATACCTTCACACCTATAGCATTTAATGCTTAAATAAAATCCTTTATCCTCTACGGCCTCAGAAAACTACCTCTATATTATCATGTATTATAACGTTTTTGAATTCACGAAGTTCATTAGTATTATTTAGACTTAGCTTAGTAAATGAATTTGAGAAGAGCATCAGAGAAAACAGTAACTCTTGTTATCTGAAAGCTGGGTACACTTCATAATTAACTATTAATATTTTAATTCATATTCTTTATAAAAAATTCTTTAGCTTCCTTAAAAGATTTTAAAGTTGGACGATGACCAACACCCTTATATACTTTAAATTTCGCATCTATTTCAACTTCTTTGTAAATTTTCTCAGCATACTCCCAACGTTTTATAGGCTCATATCCAAATAATTTGTTTATTAACTTCTCATCTTCATTATCATAACTATCGTCATATGGAACTGAGTCATTAGTATCATTTTCACCTAAAAATAAAAATTGTGGTACATTTTTATAGGTATCCAAATCAAATTGCGCTCCAGTTATTTTATAAAAATCTCCTATTCCAATAGGATATCTCAAGAGCTTGCCCTGCCATTCCTTTACTGGTGCTATTGGCCAACCACCAGGAGAACCAACTACCGATGCTAAAACTCTATCAGGATGTAATAAAGTAAATCTATTTGTAAACATTCCACTTGCAGAAAACCCCCACATTAATACCTTTTTATTAATTTTCCATTTTTCATTTCTTCCTCTTACTTCATCTATCATTGCAATAAGTTGTAAATCAAGTCTTTGTAGCTCTTTAATATCAGTTACCATAACATCTCTATCAAGCGCATGTGTATAAATCAAAAACTCCTTTTGTGGTCGTGGAAATATAGGAACTAATATAATAGTATTTAAATCTCCAAACATTATATGACCTACCAATGCATGAAATATTGAATACATTTCATGCCGTGACATATTATCAGAAACCCCCATAGAATTATTAGGTAAAACTAATATATTAACATTCTCACCTTTTTCTAATTTTTGCTTGACTCCATTAGAAATATAGACATAGTAAGGCCAGTAATATTTACCCCCTTCACTAGGATTATACTTCTTTAATTTTGTTATAAAATTAACCAAATATATAGTTGAACAAACTAGTATCAACACTAAAATAATCGAAATAATTTTAAGTGTTTTTTTGAATATACTTTTTTTCAAAAGAATTACCTCCCCCTCAATCTAAAATACCCCTCTTCTCTAACTGGGTACCATTAATTTCGCCCAGTTTTTCATATAACATTCTTACAGTTTCCCATGTCCTACACACTTTATGTAGGACATGGGAAGCTGCATGTCAAACGTAGTTCCTTTATCATCTAATATCATTAAGACCTTCCATTTTAGCTTTAGCTTCTTGTTCATTTTCAGCTGGCGCTACAAATATAATATCTGTATCTTTAAACTTTTCTCTCATTTCTTTTGAATATCCCCACAATTCTTCAAAGTCTCTTGAAATATGTATCCTTCCTGTCGTTTCAAGATAACCCTTATTTATACTTGTACCATAAACGATTAGAGGTTTTCTTCTAATTTTTGATTTAATTCCTTCTAATCTCATTTTTAAATTTCCTGGAAGTGCAGAGTTAACATCCATACTTGCATCAGCTAATATATTTCTCCCACTAAAAACATTATCAGACATAAAATTACGTGATAATTTCCCTTTAAGATGTATTGTAATCTGTTTATTTGTGTTACCCTCATCATTATATAAAGTATAGCCTTTATAGCTTTTATCAAAATTTATAGGAACCTTATAAACTACCATTATTATTAAAAATACAGCTGTCACAATCCTAGCAACACTTTTCTTTCCCATGTTATCTCCTCAGAATGTTTATATCTTTTCAGTCCTAAAAAAATACTAGATTTTCACCATTGTGCATGATGTCTTCGTACTTGTGGCGCCTTCAAACTGGACCTTATAGGAATACTGTCTTGGTTTAGCTTGGCTTTCAGTGAGAAAGTATGGTGGACACTGCCAAAGCTTGTACCCTAGTACACCCTTGCGAAAATGCCATGTTAGGCGATGGATTCTGTCCTACAAAGCTAAGAGTAAATAGAAGCTACACTCCTTTAAGCATTGTATTTACTTGTACTAATTATAAAAATGTGAATAGCTTACACTTTACTCTCAATTACATAAGTCCATTTTTTCGGATCTCATTTAACTCATAAGCAGTAAAAACATTTGCTTTATAAAAATCTAAAAACATTTGAGATATACTTACATCAAAGATTAAAATGTCATCAGTATTGATTGTTACTTTTACACCATCATCAAATAAAGTTCGAATAGGATGAGTTTTGTAATCTTGTGATCTGCTAAGAATAATATTACTCGCTGGACAGATATTCAGAGTAATATTATTATCGGCTAACCATCTAGTAGTACTTTTGCATTTCGCCGCCGCTATACCATGCTGGACTTCATTTAGTTCTAGCTCTTCTACTGCTTCTCTAACAGAGTCTGCATCACCAAATTCTCCCGCATGAGCACGTAATTTCATACCATATGATTTTGCTAAACGATATAATGGCTTAAATTTATCTATTGGTTGTGCAAATTCATTTCCACATATATCAATTGATTGATAGAAATTCATATTAAAATATTCATCGCATAAATGAAGTATAGAATCTACATTAATACCTCTATCTAATGATAGTTCGGGAATAAATTCAATTTCTGGCGCAATTTCTTTATGAATACTGGAAATGACCTTTATAAAATTAGATAAATTATCATAAAGAGTTTCTTCCCCCAGTCCAAAACTCAAAATAAGCTTAGTAACACCATCATTTTTTGCTTGCTCAAAAGCACCTTTAATTCGTACTTCATAACCATCTGTCCCCTGACAATGGCATCTAATATTTTTTTTATACCACGATTGCATATCATCAAGATCTATAAACTTACGATTCAAACGTGGAATTTGAACCCCTGCCCACTTTTCAATAAAGCGTACATTTCCCCCCCTTGGTGCATGATTATGAATATCTCCTTTAGAAATTTTTTTAATACTCTCAATGTCATGCTTCTCTAAAGCTTTAATAAAATTAGCTTCCATTTAAACTCTCCTTTTCATCTAACTAAACCAACCTAACTATTAGATGTTCACTAAAAGCTTGTCTAAAATAGCCTGTCCAAACACGTAGTTACATCGAGCCTGTTTCTTAACGCCCCATGTCTGTAACGTCTCTGAGCCGAACTAACAAAGCCCTTCTCCTTGGTAGTGCTTGCCACCAGGTAAAGGTACGTGGTACACCTACTTCGTGCTCACTCTATAAAGCAATACTGCATACCTTTGGTTCCCTCACCCTTGTGCAGAAACATTGTTACACGATGGGTCGAGCCCGCAAAAGCAAGAACAGTAAGCATGTTTCAATCTCAAATTCCCTCCTATTCGTAATACTCATTAGCTTTACTATGAATTAACTTTTTTCAATATCTTGCGATAATCAAATTCATTATCTGAAATAACTTTCAATTCTCCGTTCGTAATCATGTTCCTTATACGGTGTGCAATCCACCAATCACTGACACTAAGCTGATGTCTGCCAAGTACCTCTCCTATAAGGCGTGCCATAATAAACTCTTCTTCTGGTATGTTTAGGCGAATAAAATAATCATAAAAATCTTCGGCTACGCTTGTTAGTTTTCCATTTATAACTGCACGAATGGGGGCGTTTTGCCCTTGAAGCTCTACCCATTCTGATGCTATGAATTTTCGTTCAAGCTGTGAAATTTCAGCTTCAAGTGGTAGAAATTGATAAAACTTTCCCGGAGCAACTTCGCCCCAAGATGAATACGAAATAACTGTATCGTTTTTCTGAGTTTGATATTTGGGTAATTTTATTGCTGTTACTTTACAGTTATATTCTTTTAAAACAGAATTTAAAAAATAAAATCCACACATGGAATAAGGTGCATCACTATACCATATACGAACATGCTCACCGTTTTTAGCGCTGTCATTAAGCTTTTGTAGACCAGCAAGATTTTCTTCCCAATAATTTGCAAATATCTTTTCCTCTCTCTCTTGATTTTCAAATGGATTTTTAAACATTTCAAAAAGTAACTTTTTTCGTTCTTCACTAGTGGTATCTTTTGAAATATCTCCAATATCAAGACAGAACGAAACACCTATTACTTCCTTTGAGTTTCCGCCTAATGCCTCACCCTCAAAGTGTTCTTCAAACTCCTTTTTGCTTAGAGGTACCCCAATATAACCAATAGCACCACCTATTATATTTTCCTTTTTATAGTTTTTAGCAACCTTCATAGAACCTTTTGTGCTGTCGCTAAATACCACTTCAACCATTTATACCACCACCTATTATATAAATCATCCGCACTTCGCACTTTAAAACTATTACGAATCAATGCTCTGTAAAGCATAACCCATTTATAAAACGTGTCAGGACTCCACGTCAATTGTTCAACCTATCGTGTAACATTTCGCATGACAGATGCCACTGAACCCCTTTAGTGGGTGATGTGGTGTGTGCTGCATACTTTCCCACTATGAAAAATACCATGTGGGACCTCGCTGACTTTCTATCTACTCTTAAAGCATTACGTTACTGTAATACCTCCAAGACTCGATACAAGCGATTGGCTAAGTCTTCCCCTGACAGGATTCACACCCGCTTGAATGTACGTCATTGCCAGAACGACCTTGAGTGCTTTATTATACGTAGTTTTAGTCACTACACTTTAATCAGAAGTCTAATTCAGTTGACTTTAAATTAATTTCGTACTATATGAAAATTGCATACTAACATGTTAACCTATAATAAGCTTTAACTTTATACTGCTTCAATAAACTCCTTAACAATTGACTTGAATTCTTCGTTATTCTCAAAGTATAACATGTGTTTCCCTTGTATAATTTTAATCTTTTTATTAGGAAACATAAAATTTTTGTAATGACTTGGCCCAACAGCAAAATCCTTATCCCCAGTTATAACAAGTACAGGAACAGTTATTTCTTTTGTAAGCTCAAAATAATTTTCAAAATACTCTTTGTTGTTAAAAGCCTGATTTGCCATAGTTGCATTAAAATTATCTATCTGATTACTTACCTCATTTAGCCTTAAAAAATTTTTATAATCTTTATACTGGAGTTTATAAAATATATCTTTTTCAATAAGTTTGCTAACAATATATTGCCACTTTTCTAAATCATAATTATATTCTGTAGGCTGCAACTCTTCATTAAATAATAGATTCGCTCCATAAACTATTTGACTGGCAAAAGAATCTTCCATATTAAGAGTCGCATTTAATAAAATGAGCTTATCTACAAAATTTTGATATTTGTAAACATAGTTTGTGGCAATAATTCCTCCAAATGAATGTGCCATTACTATCCATTTGGATATTCCTAATTTTTCCCTTATTTCTTCAATATCCTCTATTACTCTCTTTATAGAATAATCATCACTGCTTGTTCCTTCTGATCTTGCACTTCCCCTTTGATCAAAATATGTTATTTGCATAAATTTTTCTAAAGAATTGCCACCTAATACTTCGAAATCAAGACTACCTTCTCCTGGCCCGCCATGAATAAATATACAAGGTATTCCCTCTCCTGACTGTTTTACATATATATTAACTCTATCATTCATCTCTATATACATTTATTTATCCCCTTATCATTTTACTATTTTATAAGATTGAGTCTCAATAAAAAAACAATTTGGTTGTTGTATTACTGAATAAAACAATTTATCCCGCTCTTCAACTTTCCTTTTTCGATTACCCCAAGAGTATGATTTGTCGGGGATATGTACAACTTCATCAAGTGATTTATAAGGAATATTTAATGATTCAGACAACTTTTTTGCAAGTGTAGATTTTCCACTGGAAACTGAACCGACAATATATATTTTCATATCTTAATACTTCATTCTTATATAAATAATCTATATTTAGTTTTATTTTATAATGCAAAAAACTTACTTAAGGATTTCCACTAATGTCCTGTGTTCACGACGTTCCAGCGCCTTAGAAGAAGGCGTTCATACTTTGACAAGGGCTAATGCGACGTGCTTAGGTGATGGAGTATATTAAGGGCGCTTACCGTAGAGGAATACCTTACCTGTGATCAATGTGGACACATTGTTAAATGATGTTGCCAATACTATTTCCTAAGCAACCTATCGTGACATAAATAAGACGCCTATATTTCGTCCAAAGTATTATCTTTGTAATTGCTCCATCTCTCTTCAATATTCTCTTCTCCTTCAAAATAATCTACTTGATTATTTTGAAGGAATATTTCTCTGAATGGAAGTATATTTACTTTGCCAGAGTCAGGATACTCACATATATCAATATCTTTTTTTGTTCTTATATCAAGATATGAACAAATATCATCTGTATGATTATACAATTGATGAGCACCCATATGTCCTTTTTCAAAAAATACTATATCTCCACTTCTTAGTTCTTTAAATCCTTTTAAAGTTCTAAGCATTACTCTTCCGCTTAAGATAACAAACAACTCCTCAGCATTTCTATGAAAATGATAAGGATAAGAATACTTTCCACTATTAAGCAGTTTAATATCAAAGACCAAGTCATCTGACTTTGCAAGATGAGATAGGTTTTCGCTCTTATGCCATGAAAACTCATCTATTGGAGATTGACTAAACTTAAATTTTAGTTCTTTTTCATTAAAAATACTTGGCAATAATCTCCTCCCCCTTCTTGTAAACAAGTAAACAATGTAACCTTTCTTCCTAAACTAATTATTACAACACATAATCTACTACTACATCTTTTAATCCAAAGAAATGCTCCAAAAAGTATTGTCAATGCCATTTAAAGTTTTTACTATCATTGCATGACCCACATGTTTTTCATGGACTGTCTGCAAATAGCATGATATAAGACCTTAACTATTCATAATAATAAAACATCTAGCCCTAATGAAAATAATTTATCTTACAAACTATCAATTAATTGTTTTACAGGTTTCATAAATCCTAAAGCAAAGAATAATATAAGTATAATACTAAATCCAACTGAAATTATTATGCTTATTGAAATGAATTCTGCTAATATTCCACCTATTACCATTGCCATAGGAATAAGTAACGATGATAGAGCTCTTCTAAAACCAAATACTTTTCCTCGCATGTCCTCTGAAACTGCCGCTTGCATACTTGATTGAAGTATTGAATTAACAACAGCTACGGAAAGACCGTTAATAAATAATAAGGTTATAATAATAAAATAGTTGGGAACGTGTGGAAGTATTCCCATAGCCAAACCACTAGTTAATCCTCCAACAGTAAAAATTAATGACTTCTTAATATTACTCAATTCAACAATAGACAAGATTAAGAATCTTAAAAACATTCCTCCAGTTGAGAATGCCATTGCTACCCCGTATCTCTCAGGTCCAAGATATTGCTTTGAATTAAACAATGGGAGCAATAAAGTAATACCCATAACAGCAAAGAAGTTAAGAAAAGCAATAGTTATATATAAATACTTTATACCTGTATAACTCTTTACATAATTGAACCCTGATTTTAAATCTTCAAAAAAATTAACATTATTTATATCCCTTTTCTTATTTGGAATCTTTATAAACAGCTCAGTGCAAGCTGAAAAAATATAACTTATACCATTTATTAAAAACATAATAGGTGCACCTATTATTTGAAAAATAAATCCTCCTGCAGTTTTTCCTATAATATCTGTGCCAGTGCTAGCTAAAGAAAAAGCTGAATTAGCTTTTACAAGCTTATCCTTTGGTACTAAGTCAGGAATAGATGATTGTACAGCTGGATTAAAGAAAGAACCGCAGATTCCAAGAACTATTCCACCCAAGAGTACCATCCAAATCTGAATAAAATTCATGATTGCTGCTACACCAACAAAACTTATTACTATCCCTCTTATAACATCTGTTATAATAAGTATATTTTTCCGATTATGTCGATCTACATATGTACCAGCAATGGGTGACAAAAACACTCTTGGAATAACTGCTGTTGCCATTAATATTCCCATCAAACCAGTAGACCCTGTTTTAGCTAATATCCAGAATCCTAAGGCTATATCATATACTGAATCTCCAAAATTAGAAACCAATTGACCTTGCCATAGTAATATAAAATTCAGATTCCATAATTTACTTTTGGTTTCAATTGTCTTCTTTGTTTTAGAATTATTAGATTCAACATTTACGTTGTTGGCCATCTTTTCTCTCCTTGTAACTTATTTAAATAATATGATTATCTCACTTTTTCTGTCTACTATGCTAAAATGTCTTCCATGCTGTATCAGTTGCAGTTTCGTCTTTACCCTATTTTGATTTACTCTAAATCAATCATCACATTACTAAAATTGTTTTCCATATTAATTACATATTTTTAAAAAATTGCGAATTAAAAATGCTCTTCCATCTATTTTAGAACAGTATGGGATAAAAGAGTATTACTCGCTATGCACAACGAATTAATACTTTAGAAATAATATGGATTATAAAAAAACTTTTTAGGGAACCATTCATCTAATATTTTTTTATCCTTTGAATTTGATAGGACAATCCACTCCCTAAATTCTAATTCTTCTACGGAGTGTACACCATATAGAAGTGCTGTAAGCCCTCTTATATCCATCTTTACATGTGATTTTACACTCTTACATTTACTCATTTTTAGTTTATTATTAACAGATTCCAGTTTATAAACACCATTATTCCAATGACAATACTCATCATGTAATTCTAAAACAATCTCGCCTTCTAAATTCACTTTGATATCATTCATTGCTTCTACTGCTTCAATAATCCTTACCATCCATGGATTGTTATTAATCTTTACTTCAAAAGGTCTCGTTGGATCACATAACCACCCAAAGAAATTAACGCCATACGGAATTCTTAACTCTATATGTGAGAATTGATTTTTATGCTTTGCAAAATATCTGAATAACATCACTCTGCTTTCTATGTTTTTCCAATACATTTCTGCCACAAAAATTCTTCCATTTTCTCCAGAGCCTATTTTAATATATTTTGCTGCTGCCATAATATTATTATTATTCTTTATGAATACTACAATTACACCACCATGATCTTCTTTCCAATATTCACTAGACATATCATTAAGAAAAACAAGTCCATGATGTTCCAATAAATCAAGTTCAAATTTAAATTCCTCAAATTCATCTTGTACATCAATAGCCCTTACCCTCTTTTCTTCCCATTCACCTCCTATTTTCGATACATCTCCTAAATAATGAGAAAATCCATCAAGAGAAATTTTAACTAACAAGTTGTCATTTGTACCAACATAGCCAAAAGCACTATAAAAGCTTTCTTTAAAAGGATGTAACAAACTAACAGATTGCTTCTTTTCTTTCATATCTAAAAATGCTGCTTTTGTTAATTCCTTTACATATCCATGTAAACGGTGTTCAGGAAAAGTAGCTACATGAGAGACTCCTCCCATCTTCTTAATTGTACCTCTTACTGATTGATTAAAAGTATAGTTCCTTATCATAGATACTAATTTTTCACCTTCAAACATTCCTAATATTTCATCAGGTGTATAAAATGATAATTCATCTTTTGATGGCACACTATCAGTCCATTGACGGCCTGTACAATAGACATGTAATTCTCTTACTTGCTCAAGATTATTAGCTTTTATTTTTTTAACTTTCATAGTTTTATTCTCCTAGCATAAAGTTAATTGTTTTTTGAATAAAAGATTTTTAATATAGTGGAATTCCAAGTCTTCTCTATTTTCTAATAGGAATGGTGTCCAGATTTTTATGTTGTTCTGTATATCAACGAGTATATAAAAACAATATCCATAGATAAAATCGACTCTCTCCAGATGCTTGTTTTTTGTAAAAAGCACGTACATTTTCCATCCATTCTTGATTATTTGTGATCCTTCCCCACTTTTCATCTCCAACACATAAATAGCTTTTCTTTTTCATGTAGCTATTATAATTATTCCTAACATGGACTTAAGCAGGTGCAAGAGTCCCCATCATCATAAAGCCACAGTGTTACTTAACTAAATTATAGTTATGATTTCTTTCGAAACTCGAGTATATAATCAATTATAATTCTTGCAAAGCTCAACTTATATTCTGGTATATTGGGTAAATCATCTAACGAAAACCAATCAGCTGCTTCTATTTCATCATTGTCTATTTCTATTTCTCCAGATGAATACTCAGCTATGAATCCAAGCATAAGTTTATTAGGAAAGGGCCATGGATGACTACCAAAATATTTAATGTTCTTTATATCAATTCCAACCTCTTCTTTGACTTCTCTTTTAACACACGTCTCTATAAACTCTCCTGGATCAACATGCCCAGATATAAGACTATACATATTAGGTGTAAAGTGAGGTGAACGTGCTAAAAGAATTTTATCATCATTTAAAATAGCAACTATTATAGCCGGAGTTATCCGCGGATAAATAATATATCCACAATTTAAACATTCTATATAAGCTTTTTTAGGCTCTATCTGTACTTTTTTTCCACAACAACTACAATATTTATTTTTATTTAACCAATTTAATAAATGTAAGGCACGTAAAGTAAGTAAAAATATATTTTCAGCAACTTCCCCATATATTTCCCCCACATCTTTTGAGAAATAACCTTGAATCTTATCTTTAGTAGATATATCTGTAGCATAATAATCACTACCATCTACTGTACCTATATATATCATTTCAGAATTATTAATTCCAAGCTTTTCAACTTCACTAATTAATAGAAACTCAGTATAATCTTCATGTTCTTTAAATATAATTTCATCTTTGTAAAATAAAAAACAATATGAATTTATGCTATATTCATTGATATTCGTATCATTCATTTGAGTTACCTCCATCAATACTAAAATTTTAGAAACAGATTCCTTTTTTACCTACTGCGGTCTTCCAAAATAATAGAAATCATTACCTGAAATAAATTCCTCAATCATATTACAACATACCTGTTTTTTTCATTATTCATAAAATCACCTATGTATCCATTACCCTAATTTTTTAACTCACCAAAATTTCGACCTCAGAAAGCCACACTGAAATTGAGGTGTCTTGTTTGAACTTGAATAAATAACTTCTGCCCCTTGACTCGCCCATATACCAAGTCTTCCATTAGAATGCCTACTGGAACACAAGGCATAAAGCCATGTATTGACAGATCGTTATTTATTACTTGATGAACTCTTCCTTCACTTGCCTTTCCTGACGCATTTTTATGCACTAAAATAGTTCCATGAATAAATATTAGTATTTTCATCAGTATCCTCTTATTAAATCTTAATCATATTAGTATAAAATTTATCCAATATTTTCATATGCAACGATATTTGAATTTTTTGAATATTTTCTTTCTGATAACGTCTAGCTTGCCGAAGTCTCCCATCGTTACAGGAGTTTAGAAAAGTTTACATAGCTCTTACGTTAGTTTTCCTAAACTTCGACTAGGTTATCTGGGGCATTTGGGTGTAGCGATAGCGAAACCGGCAAGGTGCTACTAGTGGTAGTGGCATATTTGCACTACTCTTTATTCGTTGACTATCCGCATCAGATTTTTTTGTTTTTGTTCGTCACATAAGAAGAAAGTGATGATGCTTCTCATCTATAATCCTTCATATGATATAAACGATGACATGCATCAATTAGTAAACTAATAAATATACTGCTATTTCGCGTTTCTATTTAATAATGTTTCTACCCTTATCATAAAAGTTGTATTTCGCATCAAGTCCACCATCCAAATCCTCAAAAAAGCTAATAGATGGATTATTAGTAACTTCTTTTATTTGTATTTCTCCATTTTCATTTATTCGTTCTATCCTAGCAAGCTGAGAATTATTACTGATGATAACTAATTGTCTAGGCTGTGAAAAATCTCCTAATTTAAACTGAGAAAACTCATACACTATAATATCATCTATTTCTTTAGCAATTTTGTCTGGATCAATAACATTAACAAGTTTATAGTTGCCTTTTTTATTCATTTCAAAAAGAGCAAAGCCAAATTCTTCATATTTCTGTTCATCTTCTATTAAATAGCCAACTAATCTATAATCATCAACAACATCCATGTTATATGCGATAACTGTTTCTTTAGCTTTAATCTGTTTTGAAATCATTTTTTCCATTGAAGCAATATCATTTTGGGGACGAGACATATTTAATATGAAAATGCACACTATCAGAATAAAAATTGAAAGTATTGAAAAAGTCAACTTCTTGCTCTTCACAAAATAACCCCCACAAATTATGAATTTTGTTTACTTCTCTTAATTCAACAAATATGTCATGAATAACTTCTAGGATATATTCTCTATCTTTGCAATGCTCTTTTATCAAAAAATACCTCAAATACAACCCCAATATTATCATTTCCTATAACGCTTCAAGAAGCCCCAATATTTTACATGTTTTCAGTAAAATATTAGGACTTCTCTGTTATATGAAGTGCTTTATAACCTACTTTTTATAATCATATCGTGAATATCCCATCCTAAAGAACCTGCACACCAACCTTGATTTCCTAATATTGCAACATCGATATTAAGGGATGGATAATAATATAATCTACAACTAACTCCATATTCTTCTCCAGTATGTCCTCCACGAATTACATTGTTGTCTTTGTCTAAAATAAACCAATTTGCATATCCATATTTCCAAATATAATCTCTGAAGCCGTTTGAACCTTCATCCAATACATGTGGTGTTAGAATCTTCTTAGTCATATCTTCTCCTAGTATTTCTCTACTTCTTAAAGATTGTATAAAATGTATAAGGTCAGATGCAGTTGATGTTGCTCCACCATCAGAAGCCGCTGTAGGAGTCGCTGTGTAAATATTTCTCTTCCAAAGAATTATGTTACCTTCTTTATCTTCTACAGGCTCATATCCTTCTGCAACATTGTCATATACTTCGTCCAAGCTTATAAAATCTGTATTCTTCATGTTTAGTTTGGAAAATATGTTCTTTCTTACATAATCAAAGTATGTTACTCCTGATGCTTTCTCTATAACAAGCCCTAGTAAAATATACCCAGCTCCATTATATTGGAACTTTTCTCCTACTTTGTACTTAGGTTCATCATAAGCAAATAGTTGAATATAATCAGATAAGGTCTTAACAGTATAAATAGGTTTTTCAGACCAAAGTTTCTCCCATTCATCATCACTTCCATTTTCATCGAAATAATCAGATATACCTGATGTATGTGTTAACAAACTATGTATAGTTACTTCTTCAGGTATTTTTGTATCCTCTAAGCTAAGGTACTTAACAATACTTGTGTCAAGATCAAATTTGCCCTTTTCTATTAGTTGCATAATAGCTAATGCTGTAAACATTTTTGATATAGAACCTATTCTGAACCGTGTTTCTAGTGAATTTTTAATGCGCCAACTTCTATTTGCATATCCATATGACCCAGAAAATATTTCTTCATCTCCTTTTTTTATTAAAACAACGCCACTAAATTCATTATTATTACTTTTTTTACCAAGTAATCTTATAAGTTCTTCTTTAAACATATTTACTTCCCCCTCTTTTATTCTTAGCATTTCGTATAACGCTTAACATCTCCGAACCCTCTAAACTTAGCCCACAGACCCATTCTTGGCAAGCGGTGCTTGCACCAGGTGAAGATGTGTGTGATAGATTTGTCGTAGAGCTCTATACGCCCAAACGGATGGAGATTGTTATACGATGATTCAAAAGTTACCTTATTTTTTTACTTATATATTCGATGATTTCTCTTTTTCAGGGATAAAAAACGTTTTGTCTTCAACTTGCTCTCGATTTTTCAAGGCATCCAAATATGTTGGATCATTAATACCAAATACTCCTATGGAAATCATTCCACATATTTTAACTCCCTCTTTATCTTATTTAATGTTAAATCAACTTGGGATTTTTTGAAAAAATATAGCGACCATGAAACTATGATTAAAAAATAGGAATGTATATATCCATATAATGGACACCATTTAAATCATACTCTTCTTCAAAAGCAATTCTATTTTCCCATGTAGTAGTTTTATATTTTCCACTATTTACGAACTCCATAAGTATTTCGTATCCTTTTGGTATTTTAACAAATGAATTACTATGGGGATCAGTTACCTTTAACGTTGCATAAGCATCTTCATTTATGTATGTAATCTCAACTCCATCACATTTTGCTTCAAAACCCTCAGGAATAATATATGCACTTACATAACCACGAAGTCCAAACTGTTCTGCTTGTTGCTTAGATATAAACGGAAAATCCCATCCTATTCTCCTTGGCTTGTAATCCTTCAAATCTAATAACCCACTATTTTTTGCCCAGTTATCCATGTAAGAAATTGCATCATGCTCTGGATTGGCACTAATAATAACATATCTTGCAATTCTCATCTTTGGCACTGTAACTATCTTGATTTCACCATAAATACTCTCCATTTAATTCACCTCCTAAAATTTAATTTGTTGTGATATAAAATAAACTCTTTTTAAAATTTTTTAATCTCTTATAAAATCCAGACCAAAATATATTCAGCTAAGGCAACGCGTAAATTTCTGGTTCTGTCGTGTAACGAACCAGTATTTTCGACGCCTCTGAATCAACCCCTAAGGGGGAATGCCCACTCAGCGAGGCTTTACTCTCGGTAAAGGGATGTGGCGCGTCAGGCTTCATGCTCATCTTACAGAGTTCTACTACTTGCCTTGCTTCCTGCACCCTTGCGCAGAAACATTGTTACACGACGGACCGAGACCTGCAAAGACAAGAATATCAAGGATGCTGCGGTCTTGAATTTCCTATTATTCGCATTATAACAAGAATATGAAATAATTCAGCTACACACTATGCTAATAATCTTATTTTGAAAATTCATCAGTGAACAAACGTACTTCGTCTATATAGCGTCTCTTCTCATCCCAAAATGAAAAAAGGTGTTCAGAGCTTTCAAATGTAATAAGCCTTTTGTTTAAATGAGGAATGCTTGCATAGAGTTCCTCACCCATATAATAAGAACATTTATTGTCTTTTTTGCTATGCATAACAAGAGTAGGGATACTGCTGGCACCTATTTGTTTGACTATATTAACATCTGAATACCTGTAACCATATATAAACTTGCAAAATTCACTTCCAAGATTAGTCAGTGCTTTTGAAGGAAGCGGGACCTTTGCTTTTGAAATTTCCCAATATATTTCCTCATGCATTCCGCTAAATGCACTGTCAATTACAGCAAAGTTTAAATACTGACTTGAGTGTTCTGTTCCTAAATAATAGCCAATAGTAGCTGCTCCCATAGATTGTCCCAAAGCCCCAATCATTGAACCGTTTGATTTTTGATATGTAAAATCAACCACATCCCGTAAATCAAGGCTTTCAAGGTATCCAAAAGTAACAGTATTGGCGGTATTCTTTCCATGCGCACGCTGGTCATACAGAACCACATTCCAACCTTGATCTAAAAATATCTCAGCTATCGGATACATTGCTACATGGTTTGATTCATGCCAATGAACAAGAATTATCGTATTATTTTCATAGTTTCCCTTCGCGCATATATATGTAACCGGAATAATATGTCCTTGAGTTGAAGTCAAGGCATATTGTTCTACTTTAGATTTCCATTTCTTATTGAATGAATCGAGAGAATATCCGGCGTCTTTAAAATACAAATCTACAATTTCATTCGTACGATTTTCAGACATTTGAGAAGGTAAATATGCGAGTAAAAAACCGCATAAACTGATAGACGCCATTAGGATTGCCAAGCCTAATATTAATGTTTTTATAGATTTCTTTTTTATGTCAATCACCCCTCCCGCTCAACATAGATTATATAGATATTCGTTAATTCGTAGCTTATAACCAATGAAAATCAATATTCTGTAAAGCCTAACCCACTCATAAACCACATCAGGATGTCGCCTCAATTGTTCGGTCTGTTTTGTAACGTTTTGAATTTGGGACGCCTTTGAGCTCTGTCAAATAGCGAAAGCGAAAAGGACATATAGCTAATCGTTTTCGTATAAAAGCTCTTTAATATACTGAGATTCTGAGGTAATAAATTCTCGTATATTAGAAAGCGTAACATATTTATTAAAGGATACGTCTACATATTCCCTGTTTAGAAATTGACTATATAAAATAGAATGTTTCATTTTATTTATTTCATCAGCCACTACAACATTTGGAATATCATATCCGATTGAATCCTCAAGAATTTCCCATATTTCTTTTTGTTGGAAATTCAATAAGTATAGTGCATAATCCATAGCATATGATTCTTCATGATAAATACTCCCAATACCTTTTTCTAAGCCTTCTCTATTTTCTAATAAGAATGGTGTCCAGATTTTTATGTTGTTCTGTATATCGGCAAGTATATGACAACAATATCCATAAATAAAATCGACTTCTTCCAGATACTTATTTTTCTGTAAAAAAGCAATTACATTTTGTATCCATTCTTGATTATTTGTAATCCTTCCCCATTTTTCATCTCCAACACATAAATGACTTTTCTTTTTCATGTCACTATTATAATTATCCCTAAAATGAACTGAATCAGGTGCAAGCGCACCAAGCATGAAGTCACAAGGTTTCTTTATTTGTGGTGTATTACTTAATATGTTATGTGCAATATATAAATGAGTCATTGCAAAAGGCATTTTTTCTATCCCCCATCTTACCTAAATTTAAATAATATTAATTCACAAAATAATACTAAGGCGAATTTTTAAAGTATGTTTATTGTAGAAATTTCAGAATTAGGACTTTGAAGCTCTACCTCCATATTGTCATTGCGCCTAGCAGTTCGTGTTTGCGACGTCCTTGATCTGTGTCCAAAAGAAATGCCTCCTTGGTGGTGCTTGTACCCAGCGGAAGGATGTAATGGTTTGCGTGTATTATATCATCAATATCTTTCAATTCTATTTATTTCTGATTTTTATAATCATTTCTTCAATGATATTTTCGATTTTCTCTGTGCTATCATGTAATATAGAAAGGTGATCTGTATTTTCAACAATAATTAATTTACTATTATTTGAAAGCTTTAACAAACTATTTTGTGACATTTCCCACCCAGGTAATTCTTGCATAGATTTATCAGCAGCAAATAACACTAATGGTGTATCCCCAAAATCTAATTGACCATACATTTTTTCAGCAGTTGCTTTCAGTGAATAACCTTCCTTTATAACCATGTCGTTTAATATGTTTTTGTACGTCATGGCTTTATCAATTGATTTTACTTCTTTATTCATACTATTTAACCTATTATTTAACATTGGTATTAATTCAGAATCTAAAACTATCCTTAAAAACCCTATTTTATTTAATACTTTTATCCCTTGAACTTCAAAATCAGAAATTGAAGCCTCAGAATGATAAAGGTGTTTATATGGACTTGTCCCATCAACTAAAACTATACCCTCTACCTCATCTGGATACTTATGTGTATAAAGCAACACCTCCATAGCACCCATTGAATGAGCTACAAACAAGTATGGTGGTTTTTCTCCTGATTTATTAAGTAGTCTGCGCAAATCTTCTACTATTTGTTCAGTATCTCTTGAAGTAGATGATTGCTCACTCCACCCATAACCTGGTCTTTCATATACACTGGTTCGAGTTATAGTAGACAGCTTTGATTGAATATTTGAGAATTCAGTATAGGCTGATGGTGTACCACTACCACAAGTCATAACTATTGTAGGTGAGCTATTGATATCACCAATACTATAAATATGCATTTTATGCCCATCTATTTCTATAAGCTTTCCAGGGGGATTAAACTTATGTTCTTCTACTTTTATTAATATTTGATTATATACAGCAATAGATAAAATCAATAAAAAGATACTCATTAAGATATATCGCTTTAATTTTTTTCTTTTGCTATTTTTAGAAAGTGTATTCATAATTTCTCCTTACACGCTTTTTATTTTGCTAATTTTTGCTCTCCGCTATGCTTATATCACTAAAAATAGTTCAGTCATGCAAAACATAGTTAATTCTGTCGCCTAACGCTTCGGATTAGCAATGTCTCTGAACCGGACTCCCGAAGCTCTTCTCTATGGCGGAGCTTTGCTCCTGGTGAAGAAATGTCTGCCAATCTACTATTAGATGATGTAGATTTTTTATTCCTCAAAAAATAGCTGTATTCTTCCATCCTGTTCCTTTACTATTCCTTTATTCGTTAATTGTTGTATTCCCTCATCCTTATTTTCTTTAGATATATAATAATATGTATTTTCTCCTATAGAATTAATTACTTCATTATTTAAATCAGCTTCAAACCCTTTAATAATTTTGATTTTATCATCGTCTACTTCTAGAATTAGGTATATGTATCCTAACTCCAAAGATAAGTTATAATCTTTTACCCATAACCTAAGCATTAATTGATTAGTACCATTACCTTTAAAATCTTTTATTTCTAACATACATGTATTTGCTACACTTATATTCTTTCCTGTTAAAAGCTCTTCCTTCTTACATTCACTTAAATTCTTAATAACATCATTTACATCAATTACTACTTCTAATGAATCTTGAATTAAAATTATTAGTTGCTCATTATCAAATTTACAACCTACTAGTATATTATCTTCTTCAAAAACTACTTCCATATTGCGTTCTTTTTTATCACATCTAATAATATGGAATGGTATCCATTGACCTGGTCCTCCACAATAAATAATCGAGTAATATACCACAATATATTTAGAATGATTATCTTCGTACAAAATATTAAATTGTGGCATTTTATCATAACATATGTTCTTCTTAATTAAAATTTTGCTATTATTATCCTTATACCCTAGATATAAGGATTCGTTTTCAATATATAACATATTCTCTGTATCACTAAATATCACTCTCTTGTTTACTTCATTCTCATTCATATCATTAAAATTATTTTTACTCTTTATTTTATTGATATTTTGTGGTTTCTTATATTCTTCTTTTATAATTACTGTTTCTAAATTCTTGTTAGATAGAGAATAACATCTATATATAATACCTGCGATTAAAAAACAAATAATACCAAATATAGTTGTATTTTTTATGCTTTTATGCACTTTTACTACCCCTCCTGTAGGCCATTAGCAGATGTTTCTGAATATTCCTCCTATAAACTTTCAGACCTAGCAAAAAAACTATGTCATCTAACGTTCCCGCTGTTTGAAAATAGTGTATTATGTCAAGTTATCTACATAAGCCTAGACACCTAAGCTAACTTACTCAAAAAATACCTTTAATATTAGCCCCCAATCTGATGCTTTTACTTCATCCTCTATACTTCCTCCAGTACTAATATAAGAACCTTTTTGTGCAGTCAGACCCCATACGATAATCTCTTCATCATCAGTTACATTGAGTTCTTCATATATCTCAATAGGTCCATAACTACAGTCTTCATCAAATCTATCTATATATTTTGTGGAACCGATGTAACCATTATCTTCACTAATAACGGTTTTCATTATCATAAAATTTGATCTTTCTAAATCAGTTCCAGTGATTTCTTTCAAAGAAATACTCACTTCACCATCGAATTTATTATTATCAACAAACTTTGAACTTGCATTATGAGATTCTTTTATCCTTCCATTTTCCCATATCTCGTATTTAAGGCATATACTCTTTTTATTCCCTATGTATTTAACCTTTGCACTTCCTGTTATCATATCAAAATGAGGTGCTAATTTTATGGCATCACCTTCGAAAAGCTTACTTGGCTCCACTTTAACATAATTCTCGTAAGCATTGCTCTCTTTAGTACATCCTACTATTAAGAATGATGTAATTAGAATAAGACAAATTATCTTCTTCATAACAATCCCTCCAAATAACCCAATTCTAAAAAGACCCCAAAGTATTACTCTGAAATATAGCGATAATTTCACATAACTTTCTGCATGGGAAACGCTTTAAAAGCTTACTTAGCCAGACCTAGATTAGTCTTTGAAATGTATGCTGGTCTACTCCAGAGCTTGATCCTCTCCAGTACGAACTCCCATGCGATGTTATGTGAAGTTCCCTGGCTGCAAAACTTGATTCTATAAAGGCTGTCCAACTTCTATCGTATAAATTTTATTATTTATTCTTTTTATATTCCTTTAATCTAGTCATATTATCATAAGCTAATAAATAATTATTATATTCGTCTTCGCAGAAGGTACTTCCCAGTTTTTCTTTTGCTTCTTGAAATGAAAGACCTTTTCGTTCATTAAAAATTTCACATGGAAACTCAATACATTCCCCGCAATTATCAACTTGTTTTTCAATTACACACTTGCGAACTGGGCAATTCATATCTATACGTTTAGCATTCTCTTTACTACATCTACATCCATCGCAATATATTTCCTCTGCTGATATATTAAGATCATAATATTTATTCCAAACATTACTTAACATTTCTCTTTCATCGTTATCTTTTATATTAGGAACATAAGCTTTACACAAATCACACCTGTACCCACACATTGTTATTTTCTCCATTATTAATCTCATACCTTTCTTTTTGGTTTTTTCTTAATTATTATCAATCTCTTTACATCTTCAACTAAATTCATATCAAAAACATTAATTCATAACCATTTACCATCATGATACTGACGAATACTAGTGTACAACTCAATAATTTCAGAAGAAAATTCTTTATACGATAACTCAAAATTTTCTCTTTCTGCCTTCCTCGATATAACAAGTGCAGTAAACTGTCCATTTTTTGTATGAAAAGCACATAGCGGTTTCCCGCTTCTACGATACTTTACTTCCCAAATCCCACACTTTCTCCCTTCATCCCATACTGGGGTAATTTCATGATTTAACTCTATAAATTCAATAAGTTCATTCTAAGCTTCCATTGCAGTCTCTCCTAATAGAGATTCAATTTGTTCTACAGTAGGAATTATTCACTCATTACGAAATCTCCTCTTTTTTTGTACTATTCGGAATATTTAAGGCAACACTCTATAAATATGTGATATAACGCTGCAACACGAACAGGGAATTTCACATAATGTGACCGTGTTTACGACGCCTTCGAACTGGACTCTAAAGGAATACTTCCTTGGCGGAACTTCGCTCCCAGTAAGAAGGTGTAGCGCTCACTGACCTAGACTTTTCCTCCCTGGAGCTCCCTTGCACAGATATATTGTTAGATAATGTAGGTTCCTTTCCGGGGAAATCATCACGATGCTTTTCTTCACAATCTCACTAATATCAATAACTTGAACATGCACATGTATTTTAGAATTTTTACAAGTTTATGTTTCTGAATACCAAGTAGAAAATACACAATCACGTCCACCTGTAGCATGGGTCTCAATTATATCCATATGGCAAACCTTATTGGGAAATACAAATTGATAAACGCTGTATAACGTTCCTTGACAACACCTACACCAAGTGGTTGATTCTGGTTTATCTCATCCACCTTTAACTGCAAAGCAACCACAAGAATTTTTAACTCCCATATAAGTAATTAGTTTTCCATCTATAAATTCTACCTTTCTTCCAATTCGAGGTCTACCACTTAAAAAATCTGCAAGAATCTCTTTTCCCTTACCTTTTCCTACAAAAAGGTCAATTTGCTTCACAAGTCTTTCACAGTGTTTTTTTATATTATCAAGTTCCATAATATTAATCCTCCCACAATAAAAAATTAACTTTTATTTTATATAGCATTATAGCATTTTGGTAAGCTCCAGAGAATTGCCCACCTATAATCTGACCATAATATACGACCTTTTGCAGCCTATGTCATCTAACGTTTTAGATTTGAGACGCCTTTGCGCCCGGTTAAGTGGCAAAAAGGTGTGTAGCAACCTACTCCGAAGGCTCGATCCTACCGCTACGAACTCAAATCCCTTGTTATGTTCTGTGGCAATTGCCTAACCACCTTTATTGTAATGATTTGTTGCTAGATAGTAGAAATTTGCGAGACATTCTACCGTTAGATTTTGTGCACAATCTAACGGATGGCACCATTTTTAAAGTTGTCATACCATTGATCGATTTCTTCATCGCTATCTATTTTTAGTATTTTAAATATGTGATAAGCAAATTCGACAGCGGCGGTTTCATTTGCTGTGATAAAACACTTATCAACGACTACTTGAGCAGGCACATAAAGTGATTGCCCATTGTAATTTTTTTGCTTTTGAAACAACTCTAAAGAATCTCCTGTATGTTTTACCTTGTCAAGGAAGCCATGCTTGCATAAAAAAAGAGTTGCTCCACATATGGCGGCAATAGGAATATCTAACTTTACAGCACTTTGAATAAATTCTGCAATTTCATCATAATCGTTTTCTTCCCAAGAAAGACCTCCAGGCAGAATAATCATAGCAAGGTTATCAAAATTTTGATAATTACCTATACAATAATCAACTTCTGCTTTAATACCACCCATCGATACTTTTGGAAT
The DNA here is from genome assembly GCF_050433385.1 of Brassicibacter mesophilus. Classification (NCBI taxonomy): domain Bacteria; kingdom Bacillati; phylum Bacillota; class Tissierellia; order Tissierellales; family Thermohalobacteraceae; genus Brassicibacter; species Brassicibacter mesophilus. The sequence continues at coordinate 6,123 of NZ_JBNPXI010000018.1, read as the reverse complement.
GGTATCAATGGAAATAGTTTTTACCATATAGTTTGAAAAAGAATTTGCAACTGCAATAGCATAACCTGCTTCCCAATCACACCAACGATCTGTTAATAAAAATAATACCTCATTTTTGTTGTTCGACATAATTATCCCCCTTCAATATCATACCAATATTATTAATTCGCCATTAATTACAGAAGCAACGCTTAATCCTACTAAAAAAAGTAAACAAATTTCTGCTTAAATAGCAAAGCCTTCAAATTATGACTTCGAAGCCCAGCACCGATATTGCCATTGCACATAACGTCTTGATGCTGCTGACGTGCACATCATTCCGCTTTTTTGTGCATGTTGGTAGCATTTTGTTAGATGATGTTGCGTATGGAAGCTACCGTTATCTCCAGTTCAATATTTTATTCTTGAGATATATGAAGAATACAAAACAATTCAACTACACATTATTCATATAATCTCAACTTGAAATTAGAATTTAGCTACTTCTTCTTGCTTGTTTTCTTATTAAGCTTTAACAAAATACTCCGTTTCACTGCCATAGTTTTGAACAGATTTGTTGCAAGGGTAGCTTTTTCTTTTAGTGTTAGATTGTCTGATCCTGTTTCAGATGCAATTTACTCCACTACAGCTTTTACATCTTTTAATTCCAGAAGATTAACAGCTATACAGAAAAAACTTTTTCGTCGCCCATCGTTAAAGTTCGCCAATAAATATTTTAAAATTTCTATTTTCTCATCAAGTTCAGATTGATAGACATCTATTCCTATTTTCTGAACTTTATCAAAATCCTTTAACTGATTACGATGAGTAATAAACGAGTCAAACTCATCTATACCATCATATTTTTCACAAGGATACTCATCACACAAATAGCAGTATTCAATTCCACCACGTTCTTGGCTGCACCTTGCAATTACACATGATTGATTTCCTTCTCCACCTCCACAACCAGGACAATAATTACCCAAATGCATTGAACACAGTCCACAGTTTAAACCGCAAAGTGAGAATAAAGTATTACACCTCTTGAAGTTTTTCACTTGTACATCCTCCTGTTAAATTCCTTTTTATCTTATAAGATTATATAAATAATCTTTAATTTGCAATTTTGTAACTAGTACGCACTGTCAGCTAACGGCTCGCACTGTCGACGTTTCAGCCACTTAGCGCGACTTCGCTTAGTGGGTGGAATGTGTGCGGTGCTACTCCATTGCCCTTCTCTACCGCACAAATGGTAGTGCATTGTTAAGTAAAGTCCGACTACAACTACGCTCTCGTTAGCACTAAACCTAAAACTTCTCTTTAATTTTTAGCTATTCTACCATATATAAATTACATACCTAGAGCTAAGAAAAAGCTCTATATAAGATGTCATTACCAATTCTAATTCCTAAATTTGTGCAATTACATCATTTAGTTCTTTTAATGCTTTAGGATTAATTTTCAAAGTACAGTTGTTATTTCCTATTCCACCATAAACATATGTATACTGGAATAGATCAGAATCTATTATAGTTGGTAGATTGTACCCTACTAAAGGAACTGTTCCAATGCTAAAACCAGTTACTTCTTCAACTTCACTTTTTTTAGCTAAACCTTTTATATTTAAACCTAATTTTTCTCCTAACTCATTAAAATTAATTCTACCTTTATTCCCAGATACAATTAATGCAATAAATCCTTTATCTGTTGATAAAATCAATGTTGGAGCAGTTTGCCCTATTTCTATACCAAAATAATTTGCTCCTTCTTGCGCTGAATGAATAGTATTTTCATGTTTAATTAATTCATAGTCAAATTTACTTCTATTTAATAATGATATCAATTTTTCCATATTTTCACCTCTTAACTTATAATATTCTTCAAATCTATTTCAGTAATCCAGACTATAGTCTTAATAATCAGCTACTACAAATCAGTTAAACAATATAATTACTTTTGATTACCACTTTCTTTCATAGGATTTCACTTAACGTTTCGTATTTCTGACGTCTCTGAATCGAACCCTCAACGCCCTTCTTCCTGGTGGTGCTTGCACCCGGTGAAGAGATGAGCGTAGCGAACGGAAATATTTTGTTAGGTGCTGTTGTCCAATCATTCATCCGGCTTGCATTTTTCTCAATCTTGACATATTATTTTGTTTCTTTATATATCTCCATCATAATCTCAGCAAATTTTTTTTCTTCAACTAGATGAGGTTCATGTGCAGACTCTTCAAACCAATAAAAATTCTTTTTTGGTGCTTGTATATTGTTAAAGAATTCCTCAACTAATACTGATGGTGTGTTATAATCATATCGTCCTGCACAAAAATAAACTGGTACATCAAACTCTTTATACTTTTCTCTAAAATCAGCTTTTTCACGATTAGTAAATAATGTTTCTATTGAAAATCTGTTGCCTTGCAAAAACTTAATACCATCAATCCAAGAATATTCTGGTGAGATTACTATTCCTTTTATTATTTCATTTAATGTAATTACTTCTAATTCAAATCCACCATATTCTTTCAACCACTTTCTCTGAACAAATGTATCTATTTTACTATTTTTGTACGGTGGTTCACCTATCGCTTTTAATTCTTTAAGAGCTTTTTTATTATCTTCTTCAAGAGCTTTTTTAACTACATAATTATATGATAACTTTTCTCCTTCAACATCATCTACGACTTGTCCTATGCCAACATAAGCAATTACTTTTTCAGGTGCATTTTTAATTGTTTCTATTCCTAACACTGTTCCCCAAGAATGTCCAACTATGTACACTTTTTCTTTATCAAACCTGTCACATAAATAATCTATTAATTCTAACGTATCATTTTCTAATTGTTTTTGATTCATAGTCTCTCTATTAATATTAGTTGAAAATGATTTCCCTGAACCTCTTTGATCCCAATTGACCACCACAAAATTTTGTTCCAGTTGACTTTGAAATCTTCTAGCATAACTCATAAACGGATAACCAGGCCCACCATGAAGAAACAATATTATAGGATTATCTCTATTTACACCTCTTATCATAATGCTTTGATTAATGCCTCCAATTTTAATTGAGGATAGCTCAGCAATACTATTCTTTACTACTCTAAAATTAGTATCTCTTATCTTAGGTGTATAAGTAGGGAAAAAAATAAAACCTAAAAGTAGTATAATAATTAATATTATTTTTTTCTTGTGTTTTAATACCATAATATGATTGCCTCCCATTTTATGTTTTGACCCTGAAGAAATACTCCGATATGATAGGGCAATATCTTATAACGTCTTGCACTTCAGACGCTTTCGAAGTATGAGAAAGTGTGTGAAGGGAACTGGAGTGCTTTATTAGGTGATGTCTCCACTCGGAAACAACCATCAAGCCAGAAACAGTTTATTCTTCTAAATACCAATAATATTTAATAGTTCTATAAAGTTAGTTATTGTATAATCAGCAATTTTACTATCGCTAACCTTTTGATTTGAAAAGAAACAAGCATCAATTCCAGCATTCTTTGCAGATAATAAATCTATATCCCTATCACCTATCATTAAAGCTTCATGTTTTCTGATATGGTACTTATCTATAAGATATAAAATGGCTTCTGGATCTGGTTTTCTTTTAAAGTTATTTTCTTTTGTTATAAGATCACTAAAATATCCATATATCTCAAATTTCTTCAAAAAATCTATAGCTGATTTTCCTCTGTGTGTAAATAAATAATTATTTCTTTTCTCTAATGAAATTCTTTTACATATGTCTTCAATATCCAAGAATGGTTTAATATGATTTTTTTCGTCTTCTTTTCTATAAGAATTATATCTGGTTATAAATTCTTCACTTATCTCATATTTGTTTTGACAGTACTCAATTAAGTGAGTTGCAGATACTTTCATTAATGACATAACTCTTTCAGTAGATTCATTAATACCCTCATCTTTTAATGCTCTAATAAATGACTTAGTCATAACAGGGTAAGTATTAAATAATGTTCCATCAAAATCCCAAATAATATGCTCGTACAATTTGTGTTCTCTCCTTGTTTTGAATTTTACTCTAGAGTGGGGATATCAACTAACGTTCCGTATTTACGACGTCACTGAACCGGAGACCCGCAGAGCACTTCTTCCTGGCGGTGCTTGCACCCGGTAAAGGAATGTGCGTAGCGAACGGAAATATATTGTTAGGTGCTGTAATCTACGGAAGTTCCCATTAGCCATAAATTATTTTCAACTCTCATAGATGTTATTATTTTATTAACTATCACTGACTCTATATTTTCATTGCCTCTATATTCATATATTACTATTAACAAACATAATTCTCTCCTTACAATTTATTTATGCCAACAAATGATATTGTTCCACCATCCATTAAATAAAGATTATCATCATTTATAGTCATATTCCAACTTGCTTTTTCTATTGTTCTATACAAAGAATGATTAGCTGTATCCCAAATTTTCATCTCGCCACACGGAACACTTGCAGTAATGATGTAATCTTTCCATGCTCCTACTAGGTAGAACATTTTTTTATGACAGTTTTTATATCTGTCAATACTGTTACGAATTTCTTTATCCATAATTACAAATGATAAATCCTGTGATGCAGTATATATGTTGTTTTTTGTAAGTAGCATGCTCTTTAAATTCTTCTTATGTATTTTCGTATGTTGAACCAACTTAAAGGATGTTTTATCAATTTTGAGCAATTCACCATTTACATTTCCTGCATATATGAAATCCTCTGATTTTATTGTCCATATACTGCTATCAGAAACATTATAGTATTTCACCTGGTTTGTTTCTTTGTTGATGACTGCTAATGGACCATTTCTTATTCCTGCATAAAGATTGCTATCATCAGAACAAATACCACATATATCAGAGGTCAAGTCATTACCAAGCTGCCATTCATTAATAATTGTCAGAGTATCAGTATCAATCTTATAACATGTGCAAAACTCCCTAAAAAACATAAATTTACCATCAATAATAAAATCTCTAGACTTTCCATTCTTAGGAAACACTTCTTTTGTAGCCATCACTTTAGTGGTGTTTTTATCAACTTTTATGATGTTTTTATCCGAACAAACATAAATGATATCATCTTCTATTTTCATCATGTTATTTATACCGTTTGTTTCAAAAATGCTTCTAAACATAATAATCCCCCCAATTAAATTAGATATTTGTGCTTGGTAATTAAAAATAGTAGATTATTGCACCTAACGTCTCTGTGTTTACGACGTCCCTGAACCGGACCTAAAGGTAGACCGTCTTGGCGGAGCTCCGCTCCCGGTGAAGGGATGTGGTGCCTGACGGGCTTCCCTATGCTCTAGGATTAAGGTTACTGACCTTGCCCCCAGCACCCCTGCGTAAACACTATGTTATCTGCTGTCCCGTGTCATCGAATCTATTATATCCACATCACCTTTTTTATTTTTTAATGTTTCATTTTATAAAGAATACAAAATAACTCAACTGAACATTATTCATCATCTTAACTACAAATTGAAATTTGTCGTGCTTATGCTTGAAAGGCGCAATGAATAAAATGTTTATTTCTTTTGCAAGCATGACAATTCTTGATCAAACCATGTTTCAATGTCATCTCGTATATCTAAAACAGAATCATCTAACGATATGGGAAGTCCACGGCAACCGCCATCACAATGACGGATTTCTCTTTTTCTGCCGCAGCCATATCCCTTTGCAATCAGTTCCTGCAAAATTGGAGGAAACGTTTTGATGGTATCAGTGTATTCCTGCGTCTTTGTCGATTTCACATTGATATGATAGCCGTTGTTGAGAGAAGCGTTAATTCCCCATAAATCTTTCCGTTTATAACAATACTTGATATAGATATGAAACCCTTTTACTTCCACAACGCAGGTAAGTCCTTTATCTAGATAGCGCTGATGCAGTTGCAGAATGAAATCCTGCACATCTGCGGATAAAGGCTTTATCGTATCCTGCACGATGGAAAGCACATCGGTTTCATCTTTTTTCAATACCCTGTAATCACAGCGCAAAAAAACATCCTGGTTGACGAGGGTGCCATGGTCTATTTCGGCGATTGCCATGACCTTCAGGCCTGTCAGCATAGTGGGGTTATCTGGATATGTAATCTTTATGGTTTTGAT
>NZ_JBNPXI010000017.1:0-102416 GCF_050433385.1 Brassicibacter mesophilus | reverse complement strand
ATCATTAATTTTGCGGTTAATAATAGGTTACAATATTATGCTGGAGTTTTTCATTCGCAATTTTTACCTGCAACAAAACTAGCACAACGAGTTAAATTATGACATCCTTATGTTTTATTCAAATCAAATATAATTTTTTATAAAAACATGAAATGAATATTGCATTATAGAATGAAAATTGGTATAGTAAAATTGTAAACTGGTATATGTAATAAACCACTAGGAGGTGAATATGAGAAGCATTACTTTAGATATTCAGATTTATTTTGAAATTAAGAAGTATATCAATAAAAATGAGTTAAAAACAGGGGATAGGCTTCCTTCAGAAAGAGAATTATCTGAGATTTTTAATGTTCAAAGATTGACCGTAAGGGAAGCTTTAAAAAGACTAAAAAATGAAGGGATCGTATATTCGATCAGAGGTAGTGGAAATTACATAGCTGAAGAAAAAATACAGAGAAACCTATCAAAATTCGAATCCTTAACAAATACTATAAAAAAAATAGGATTCAATATAAAGACAAAAGTTATTTATATTAAAGAAATAGAAAGTAATAAAAAGCTATCTAATATTATGGATGTAACTCTTGGCACAAAGGTGTATGAAGTTAAGAGATTAAGATTTGTTAAGGATATTCCTCTAGCTCTTGAAACCTCATACATTCCAGTTAGATATGCGCAAGGACTTAATAATTGTGATTTAGAAAACAAATCATTATATGAAACTTTAGAAAATCAATATAATATAAAACTTTCAAGCGCGAATCAAGAAATATTTATGGTTTTTGCTGATAAGGAGGAAAGCAAGCTTTTAGGTATTGGTGAAGGAGATGCATTATTGATGCTTAAAGGTACAGTATTAGATAGTGAAGGAAAGAAAATTGAATACTCTAAATCACTTACTAGAGGAGATAGATGCGTATTTACAAGTGAATTAACGAGGTGATGAGATTAGTATGAGATTTATTGCTATTGGCGATAATTGTATAGATATTTATGAGCATACTGGAAAGGCTTTTCCTGGAGGAAACTCAGTTAATTTTTCTGTTTATGTTAAACAGCTTGGAGAAGATTCTTCTTACTTAGGGATAGTTGGTAATGATTATTACGGAGACATAATGATAAAAGAAATTAATTCTAAAGGAGTAGATGTAAGCTATTTACATAGAGTTTATGGCAGAACTGCAATTACTAAGGTGAAGCTTACTGATGGAGATAGAATACTAGGTGCTTATTATGAAGGTGTTTTCAAAAACTTTAAATTATCAGAGGATGATTTAAAGTATATAAAAAAACATGATTTTCTTCATACAGCTATATGGGGGAAATGTGAAGAATATCTAAATGAATTAAAAGAAAGACTAGTTATTTCCTTTGACTTTGCAGATAAAATAAATTGGACTAAGTTCGAAGATATCTGTCCAAATATTCATTATGCTTTTTTATCTTATAATAAAGATGATGAGTTTATAAGAGACATCTTAAAGAAAATAAAAAGACTTGGTCCGAAATGTGTAGTAGCAACTTTGGGACATAATGGCAGCATCGCATATGATGGGATGGAATTTTATAAGGAAGGGATTAAGCAGGTTGAAGTAGTGGACTCTTTAGGGGCTGGAGATTCATTTATTGCAGGTTTTATGGTAGGCATAGCTAGAGGGCGAGATATAAAAACATGCTTAAGTATGGGAACAAATAAGGCATCAAAAACAATTACTTATTTTGGAGCATGGTAGAGAGGTGATGAGTTGGACTATAGACCGCCAATATATATACAATTGAGAGAAGTAATAAGAGAAAAAATTGAAGATGGAGAATATAAATTTGGTGACTTAATTCCATCTGAGAGAGAGATGGCTAATACATATGGAATTAATAGAATGACTGTTAAAAATGCCGTTGATGGGCTGGTAAAAGAAGGATTACTTAAAAAAGTACAGGGAAAAGGAACCTTTGTATTAAGTAATAAAGTTAAAAGAGACTTAGAAAGTTTAACTGGACTAAGTGCTGCAATGAGAGCAAAAGGACTCAGTCCATCCTCGAAAGTTATATTGAAAGAGGCACTAGATGATATTTCTGCATTGAATGATATTTTAAACATACCTTCAGATCAAAAAGTATTTAGGATTTTAAGACTAAGGTTAGCAAACAGTGAACCTTCAGCTTTAGAAGATACATATGTGCCATATGAGATATTTAAAGATATTGATGAGGTAAATTTTGAGGTTATATCCTTATACGATTACATGGAATTAAAAGGAATAAAAGTGAAACTATCTTATCAGACTCTTACATTAGTTAAAGCAAATAATAGAGAAGCAAAGCTCTTATGTGTTCCAAAAGATACACCAATTTTTTTATTTGAATACTTGAGCAAAGATGAAAAAGGAAGGATTGTGGAATATACCAAATCCTATACTAGAGGAGATAAAATCTCTTATGAAGTTTTATTAAAATAAAGATAACAGAAAAGGGGGCTAAATTATGCTAGATTTAGATAAAAGTACTGTGGAATTTCTAGTTACATCTAGTATGGTAGAGGAAGTTGAAAATGTTTTAACAAACTGCACAAGAAAAGTCCAGAATGTTGTAGATACAATGATTCACAACAATATAAAGAAGCTATTCTTTGTAGGATGTGGAAGTTCAAAAGCTGTAGGAGATGCTGGGAAATATATTACTGAAAAGTATAGCACATTGTGCTCAAGTTCTTACACTGGGTGGGAATTTGTTGATAACACACCTAAAGCAGTTGATGAAAATTCGATGGTTATACTTACTTCTCAGTCAGGAAAGACAGAGGAAGTAGTAGAAGCGCTAAGAAAAGCTAATAGCTTAGGTGCAGTGACAGTTGGAATATGTAACAAAGCTGAGGGAAATCCACTAGGAGAAGAGTCCAAGATTACAGTAGATTACAATGCAGAAGCTATGTGGGAGTGTCAACTTGTAATTGTATATTCTATCATAGGAAGGTATATTCAAAAAATAGAACCTAGTAAGGAAATAGATAAACTTCTTGAAGATATCATAAATCTACCTAAGGTTTTGAAGTATCATGTTGAAAACTTTGAAGATAAGGCTTTTGAGATAGCGAAAAAAATAAGTGAATGGAAAGGGTTTTATACCGTAGCTGCAGGTCCATTAACTTCACTAGCCTATAAGGAAGGAGTTATTACCAACATGGAGTTTATGTGGGGTCATGGAGCTGTGATTCATAGTGGAGAGTTTAGACATGGGCCACTTGAAATAGTCGAAGAAAAGGTACCTTTCGTTTTTCTTTTAGGAACAGATGCTTCAAGACATATTACTGAAAGAGCCTTGAACTTTGTAAAAAAATATAAGGGAGACTATATTGTATTTGATTACAAAGATTTTAACATGGGATTGCATGAGGATTTATCACCGCTAGTTATGTTTGTGCCACTTGAATGGTTTAGCTACTATTTTGCTTTAGTAAGAGATCATAATCCAGATGATAGAAGATACTATGGAATAGTAGAATATTAGTATATTATGGGAATTATTGTAGCAGCAAGTGCTAGATTAGCACTTGCTGCATTTTTATCTAAAGTTTTAGTCCAGTATGCCGGTAATAAATTGTAAATCAATTCCTGTTCCACTTATTAATAAGCGCTCTTTTTTGTTGCTAAGTAAGTTCTGCGTCCAGTCAACAAAACCACCATCTACAATTTCAATACCATTAAGATTAATTTTATAATTGATACCTTGGTAATAATTATTGTCTGTTTCTTCTTTGTTTACTATGAAATCAATGCTTGGATAAAGTTTATAAAGGTGGTTATATATTCTATCAACAAATCCAGTATTATCAGTATAGCCATTCCTTGTATTAAGAGATACTTTAAGTTTATGACCTAATTTATAACCAAAATAGCTTACATAAAATTCTAAATGCTTGGAAATTGCATCTTTTTCGAAACCATAAGAACCTACGTCTTTGCCAGAGCTTACAAGAGTAAATAAACCAAAATGTGGAACAAACGCATTGTCTTTAAACATTTGACCACGAGTAACTCTACATGTAGTGGATAAATGAACAGTACTATTTGTATTATCAATAGTTTTGTTTTTAATTCCATTAGCTATGTGTATAGCAAGCATATTAGTACTATCTGAGATAAGTTCTAATCCTCTTGTTGCAGAGATAACATTGTTTTGGTCAACCTTTGCTATGACAGAACAACTCCCTAATGGACTTGCAGGAGAAAGCAAGACTGATGAAAATCCTAAAGCCTCAGCCATCTCAAGCATTAGTATTTCGACTTTTTTGACTTTAACCAGGTTAAGGTTAGCAGGCTTTACAAATCGGTTAGTATCATATTTACTTAAAATATCACTGGGAGTATTTTTATTTGCTATTTCTTTTGAAAGAAACATGAGAAGTGTAGAAACTTCAGATTGAGATAATTTAGTAGTAAGCTCATTTATTAAGTTTTTACTTCCTAATTTATGAAGTATATTATTAATAATTTTTGACTGCTCCATTATAAACCCACCTTAATCTAATGAAATATTTTTGTGATCTAAAATTAATGTTGGAAAAATAATCTATATCAATCTATTATACATTATTAAAAAATATTTCAAAAGAATACAATGGAGAATTTAGAAAAATTGGATAGCAAATATGCTAGAAATAAGAATTAAAAACCATCTATTTCTACGAAAGAAATAAGTAACTTGAAGCTAATATTTGTTATACCATTCTTCTCACATTAGCTTTATGCACTTTGGTTATTCATCTGTCAACCTCCTTTTTTTCTAATCTTAAATATATGAAATGAAATCATTCTTTTAATAATAGGGAAATATTACGTATATAGTTGATTATTAATAAAAATTATAATATTGTAGAAATAGATATAATAATTTAAATAAAAATATTGATAATATTAATAAAAATATTTAAATTATTAATATACTTAAGTCTATTAAAATGAAGGGGGTTCTATATGATTATAAAAAACTTAAATCATTATGGGGAATTATTAACTGAATATTCAGAGTTAAGAGTTCAGGAAAACAGAGATTTAACGATCGTATACAACAAAGGGAATTTAGTTAGAAATTCTAAGGAAACTAATGGAGGCGTTAGTGCAAGGTTTTGTAAAAAAGGTTCATGGGGCTTTGCTTCTACCCCTATGGTAAATTCACAAATGATAAGGACAGTTATAAAAGAAGCAAATGAAAATGCATTATTTTTAAATAAAAGAAAAAATAAAAACAAATTAGCTTTTTACAAAAGCATCCATTCATTTGAAAAAGATTTTAGTACAAAGAAAGCAAGATTAAGTCAAAAACAAATCATGAAGTTTGTAAAAGAAGTTGATACACATATTAACAAAAAATATCCAAAATTAAGTAATAGACAAGTTATATTGAATTGTCTTGACATGGAAAAGTCATTGTTAACTTCTGATGGAGCTAAACTATATTCTATGCTTCCAAGGACAATATTGATAGTGAGCTTGACTATGGAAAAAGAGGGTAAACCTATAGAAGCATATGATTTTTTCGGAGGGTTAGGACAATTTGAGGATGTTTTTAACGATCCTGAAGATATATTTGAAGATATAGATGAACTATATGAGCATTTAGTGAATAAAAGTGAAGGGATTTATGCAGAAGCAGGAATTAAAGAATGTATTCTTGATGCTAGATTAGCAGGTATACTTGCTCACGAGGCAATAGGTCATACAACAGAAGCAGATGGTGTTTTAGGAGGCTCTGTTGCAGGAGATAATTTAAATAAACAAGTGGCAAGTCCTCTTATAACACTAGTAGATTTTGCTAATACATATAATGGAGAAACATGCCCAGTTCCAATATATATAGATGATGAGGGAACTAAGGCAGATGATGCTGTAATCATTGAAAATGGTATATTAAAAGGATTTATGCATAATAAAGAAAGTGCACAACTCTTTAATGTTCAACCTAAGGGCAATGCAAGGGCATTTAAATATTCAGATGAGCCCCTAATAAGAATGAGAAACACTGCTATTTTACCAGGAAAAAGTAAATTACAGGATATGATATCTACAATAGAAGATGGATATTATCTTATTCAGCCTAATAATGGGCAAGCAGATACCACAAGTGAGTTTATGTTCGGGGTAACACTAGGCTATGAAATAAAAAATGGCAAATTAGGCAGAGCTATAAAAGATACCACTATATCTGGCATTGCCTTTGATGTTCTTAAAAGTGTTACCATGGTTTCAGAGGATATGAAGTGGATTGCAGGTGGCATGTGTGGGAAGAAACAGATGATAACCGTGGGCATGGGTGGTCCTGCGATTAAGTGCAAAATAAATATAGGGGGAAGATAATATGGATTATCATAACATTATAAAATATTGCTTGGATACCCTTTCAGAAAAGGGCGTGGATAAGTCTCAGTGTTTATTAACTACAATTAAAAAGCACGAGTTAAATGTAGGTGCTGGTGAAATATCCTTACTAAGAACGACTTTTGATACTACTCTAGATATAACAGCTATAAAGGATCATAAAAAAGGAAGATTATCTATCAACAAGATGGATGAAAATTCTATAAATGAAGGGATTAGGACAGTTATGGAATTATCTGAAACATCCAATGAAGATGACAGCTTTGACATAGCTTCTAGTCAAGAACCAGAAGTTTTTTATACAGGAGATAGAGAGCCTAATTTAGATAGGATGTATGAAGTTTTAGAAAGATTTGTTAATGATATCAAAACAACCCATTCACAAACAATGATTGAAGAAATGATATTAACCTTTGAAAAAAAAGATGAGTTCCTAATGAATTCAAATGGTGTAGATTTTAAGTCATATAAAGGTATATATGAAATTACTGTGGTATTTTCTTCAAAGGAGGGAGAAAAAAGATCTTCATTTAACTACACAAATTATTCGATGGAAAAAATAGAGAAGGATATAATTGAGTATGGGGCTATCAAAACTTTATTAGACCAATCGGTTGAACATATTCATGCAAAGCCCATAAAAGGTAAGTTTGTAGGTGACATTGTTGTCACCCCTGATTGTTTATCAACTATGATTTCGAGTTATATAAACACATTTTTAGGAGATGACGCATTAATTGGTGGCAGTAGTGTCCTTAAGGATCAGTTAAATGAGAAAGTTGCAAGCTCTGATTTTACACTACATCTTAGACCTGTTTCTGAAGAAGTGAGCAACAAATACTTTATAACGGATGATGGCTTTAAGTCAGAAAATCAAACTATCATTGAAAAGGGTATGCTCAAAGCCTTTGTATTAAGTTTGTATGGAGCAAATAAAACAGGATTTGAGAGGGCAAAGAACATCAGCAATAACTATGTGGTTGAAGCAGGAAATCGATCACTTGAGGATATGATCAAAAACGTTGATAAAGGTATATTACTTTGCAGATACTCAGGAGGGAGACCAAGCTCTAGCGGTGATTTCTCTGGTGTAGCAAAGAACAGCTTTTATATTGAAAATGGAGAGATTAAGCATCCTATATCTGAGACAATGGTTTCAGGCAATTTATTGGATTTATTTACGAACATCAAAGATATTTCTCAAGAGCGTGTTAATTTTGGCGATGCAATATTACCATGGATATGTTCCTTAGGTATTACTATTTCTGGTAAATAGAAACAATGTTAAGGGCTGCACTAGATATTCAATGTGAATGCATTTAACTTAAAGCAAAGCTGACACCGCTTGAAAAACGATGTCAGCTTGCCTAAATTGAATCATTAATTTTTAGTCGTTATAATTGAACCTTTGACTGGCATAGGGTTATCATCAATATCTTTAAAATAAAGTGGTAAACCTTCTGCAAAGATTGGGTAAATAATTTTTGTTGGATTTTGACGTTGATGATGAATATGCAAATGAGGTTCAGATGTTGAGCCTGAATTTCCGACCTTTCCAATAATATCTCCCTCATTTACATGATCTCCAACTTTAACAAGTATGCTATTTTTTTTCAAGTGATTTAATAATAAAAAGGTTTCTGTTTCATCTATTTTTATGTAAATATAATTACCTTCCATAGATAGAAATTCTTCAGTATTAGGCATTATATCATTTTCTTCATCATAAACTGCAACAATTGTTCCTGATACTGGTGCAACAACTTCTTTATCGTAAATTCCATAGTCCTTAAGTTTTTTACTGCCTGTATTTGCTGGCTCAACAACCAAATCATATGCCCACCTTTCAGATGCCCATACAGCATGCGGTGTATTAGCTTCTACGGTATTTCCACCCCATCCGACAACTGTTTTTTCATTTAATGGCCATCTTACTGTAATTGAAGGTGCCATTTTATCAACATTAGCAGGATAGGGAATTTGTAAAACGTTGATAAGCATAAGTACAGGAAATGCAAGAATGATGGATAATAGTAAAGTAATTGTTTTATGAAAAACTTTTTTTTTCTTGACTAAGAAGATAATGAGTAATGTGAGATTAATAAGCACTAATATAACACCAATTGGCGCAAAGACTAATTTTGCTAATGACCATGCTACAGATCCTGCTATACCATGTACAAGAAAAACACTTCCATATAAAGCTAATATAATTATACCGATTATATAATTTTGTATTCTATCAAATTTTTTATTATTCAATTTTATTCCCCCAGTATTTTAGAATTATTGCTTATACTTATATAGACGCATTTAAAGCAAAATTACTTCATTTGAAGCGAGCGACACAAAGGAATTCATTTTTCATACATCACAGTATGCAATGCCCTACGGATTCTATTAAAGCGAATTCTACAACAAAACTTAGGAAATAAATCTAGGAAATTTTTTACAAAAACCTAGTCAAGCTTTTTCAGAATCAATTTACAAGTTAATGAGGGTTATATTTTGCAAGCTAATGACAAGAATATTCTTAAAACTGTGATACAATGAAGGGTATGTAATTAAGGTCTGGAGGGTAGCTAGATGAAAAAATTAATTATAGTATATGGTATAATTATCACACTATTATTTGCTGGATGTGGTATGAATTACATGAGTTCACAATACTCGAACGATAGTAAGATTTCAAGTGATGCAAATTCATTTAACTTGAACAGTGAAGAACAATTAATAGATGGGCAAGAATACATAGGTAAATTAGAGTTTGAAGGAATGGATACTATATGGAGATATAATGCTGAAAGTGATATGGATATTAAGCTATCATGCCTATTATCAGTAAACAAAGGTAAAGCAAAATTAGTTTTTATTAATTCTGCAGGAGAGCTAGAAACACTTGCTGAAAGTAAGGATAATATTGTTCAAAATGATATGGAAACAATTACAGTATCCTTAAAAAAAGGTGAAAACAGGATTAAAATAGTAGCATCAAATAAAGCACAAATTGAGCTTAAGCTGAATGTTGATGTAGGTGAGCTTAATAAAATTGGGTTTGATAAATAAAAAAATCATCTGCACTTTTCAAGACATTATGAGATTGCAGTGATACTCAAAAATTCAAATAATTTCTGTTTTCAGAATAGATCCGACAAGACAAGTAAATAAAATAGAAATAACAGAAGCTATAAGAGCTATCAAGTAATATGCTTGATAGCTTTATTGAATTATACAAAGGAGAGAAATAAATGAAAAATCTTAGGTCAGTATGCCCGTAATTAACTGTAAATCAATTCCTGTTTCACTTATTAATAAGCGCTCTTTTTGTTGTTCAGTAAATTTTGAGTTCAATCAGCAAAACCACTATCTACAATTTCAGCATCATTAACGCTGATTTTAAAGTTAACAACTTGATAAAAAATATTGTGTGTTTCTTCTTTGTTTACTATAAAATCAATATTGTAATAAAGTTCACGTGGATATCTATGTATCCTATTAATAAGTCCTAGCTAAATAATAATTCAAGAGAATAAAACTTGCAGATTTCAAAAAATAAAAAAGAAAAGCCGCCTATTTCTATAAAAGAAATAAGCGACTTGAAGTTACTATTTACTATACCATTCTTCTCTCATTAACTTCATGCACTTTTGTTCTTCATCTGTATTTCGGCAAGGTTCGCATTCATTAAAGCCAAACTTTCTTACACTTGCCATAGATGCTTTATTTTGTGGATGTGTAAGGATATAAATACAATCAACATCAAGATGTTCAAAGCAGATATTGATAAGTACTGGTAATGCTTCAGATATATATCCTTGTTTCCAATAATCTTTCCAAATATCATAACCAATTTCAACTTGTTTAATTTCATTATCTAAATAATGATAACCGCATGTTCCAATAAATGCATCGGTTTCTTTATCAAAAATACCGTAGCGAAGGTAACCTTTCCCCTCTGGGTTTTGGTAATGTTCAATAATACCTTTGGCCTCTTCTAGATCACATGGTGGTTCGTTAAAATATTTACACATATCTGGGTCAGAAAATTGTCTGTAAACTGCTTCAATGTCATTTATATTTAATAAACGGAATTTCATTCGTTTTGTTTCAAAATCTAATG
The DNA here is from genome assembly GCF_050433385.1 of Brassicibacter mesophilus. Taxonomy (NCBI): domain Bacteria; kingdom Bacillati; phylum Bacillota; class Tissierellia; order Tissierellales; family Thermohalobacteraceae; genus Brassicibacter; species Brassicibacter mesophilus. The sequence goes on along the minus strand of NZ_JBNPXI010000017.1, from coordinate 91,922 downwards.
GCAAAGCCATGATTAGTCACCTCATATCTGAGGATAAAAAGTAAGAGATAATTAACCTTAGGCTAATTAGTAAAAATATCCTTTAAGCTTTTTTCACCTCATTAGTTTTTGTGAACATAAATATCATCTCCTTTCTTCAAAATTTAGCCATTTATATTTTATAATAAGAAATTTTGAACGTCAATAATGCAATGATAATAGAATAAATAGATAATTAATGAAAAATTATGTAAGAGATTATACTTATATAATGAAAAAAATTGACATCATTAAGGAGAAGAAACCTTAAAAAAGCATGACATAAAACTAGCAAATAAAGTGGGGAAAATTATGCTTGCCAGATATTTATAGTGTATATAGCTAAATTGCATATTTATTATGCATCATAGTAATTTCACGAAATGTTTATAGATTTTATTTTTTCTATACCTCTTTTGATATAATCCACTGCTTCTATTTCTTTTTCACGAGCTTTCATGATCAGCTTTGCTATTTGTCTTCGTGTTTCAAAGTCAGCAAATTCCCCTTTTACATCAAATAAAGCAATATCATGCTCCTCTTTATAAGCACTAGCTGCACGATTAAATTCTTCACCTGCTTCAGGGAAAATTTCTGCTGCATTTTTCAGAAATAATGCAGCCTGTGCTCGTGAGGAATACAAACAACCATGGCTATCGTCATGAACCATTTTCTTAAAAAACAAATTCTCTTCATCGATGCCTGCAAACTCACTATCATCCAATAGAGCATCTGCCCATGCTTTGTAAGCGGCCAAACCCCCATGTCTTTCTCTTACCTTGAATGTATTTGCCATAGTTACAGCTAACTTAAGTGAAGAAACATATGAGTTTCTAAAGGAAGGAACTTCTGTATCTTCCCCAATTAAAAAATAGAATGGAGTTTGCTCATACCATCCATGTTTTCTAAAATACCCTGTAGTGTCATGTTTTTCTGTGTGTAACGGGGGAGCATCTTGAAAAAAATTCCATCCTAAAAGTACATCTCCACCATCATCATAACCAGTTATCAAGCAACATTCAGGTGGTCCGATTACTCCAAAAGCAAGTACAGGTATTCCCTTGTTAATACTTTCAATTATCTTTGCCTTAAAGGTAGCAGAGTCTTCCTTATTGCTCACAGCCTTATCAAAATACCTGTCTTGATATATTGGGGAAGAATCATATTTGTTTTTTCCTATAACTTTATAATTCTTACCAACTGCATTAAAAGCTCGAATAAAAGGCTGCAATGGGTCTGGGGTAGCGAAATTTAGCGAGCTGTTTCCTGCATCCCATTCGTTAGAGTTCCATACAAGACGGAAAGCTGCACCTGTAACTCCCATAATAAAATTGTAATCTGTCTTTCCACCAATTGCATTTATTGCTGATGTGAAATATGAAGGGAACATGCAATCTAAGAAATCATAACCTCCTCTTGGAACATTTTCTATATATACTTTTTTATTTTCTTTACTTATCTTTGTCATATACTACCTCCCTTTGTATAATTTACAAATGAATCTGTATTGTTTATAATTATAATATATTATGATATTCCATGTGAACAAAAATTGCTAAATTTATGGTGAGGTACCAATTATGAAAAGAAAATACTATTCGAATTCATTATGCAAGGCTATAGATTATATTGAAGAAAACATAAAATCTAAACTAACAATACAAAGTGTTGCAGAGCATTCTGGCTTTTCAAAATTTCATCTTATTAGACTTTTTGAAACTTACATTGGCATGTCTTTAATGGAGTATATTAGAGCACGTAAGCTTTCATTGAGTCTGTATGAGATAAAAAATACAGATATGCGGATTATCGATATTGCTATGGAATATAGTTTTCAACACCCGCAAACATATATCCGTTCTTTTAAAATTCTTTTTGGGACTACCCCTTCATCCATAAGAGAGTCTGGCTTTACTCCAATTAATATTGTAGAAAAAGCTAATGTATCAAAGATTGATTACTTCTGTAAGCAGTTTTATGAATTTGAGAAAAACATTAACAAAAAATAAAGTCCAATTGAATTTAGACATTATAGTGTTACGAATTGTTTAATGATTTCCTCTATATTTGAGTAATAATAAACTGAAATCTTTACCAGAAGTTGAAGATAATGAATGTCTATAAACATATGAATAGATTAATGAATGAAAAATTATCTTATCTTCTGCAACATGCCCATAATCCTGCAGATTGGTATCCATGGAGCAATGAAGCTTTTGAAAAAGCAAAAATAGAAGGCAAACCTATATTCCTCAGCATCTAATATAGTTACTGTCACTGGAGGTATCTTGGTTACTGTAACCAAGGAAAATCTTAATATTTCAGTATATACAATATCTTATATTATGTAAGATATTTTTTTCTGAAAATTTCTTTATATCTTGACAACACTTATGCCAAATGCTACAATTTTATCGAACAGCGTTCTATCATTAAACAATGTTCAATAAGATGAGGAGCGATATAATGACTATAGAGAAAAGAAGAGAACGAGAAATAGAAGAAATGAAGGAACGTATCCTTTTAGCAGCTATTGATATCGCCGCTTCAGAGGGATTTGATAAGCTGTCAATTAGAAAAATTGCTAAAAAAATTGAATACTCTCCGTCTATTATCTATCATTATTTTAAAGATAAGGAAGAAATATTAAACAATGTAATGCAAAGAGGCTATAAAAAAATAGAATTAGCAGTATCTTCTGTAAAGATGGAAAACAATTCTCCTGAAGAAAGATTAATTCAGATGACTAAAAATTATATAAAAGCAGCACTAAATATGCCAGATGAATTTATGGCAGCTCAATTAAATCAATCAAAATCAGCATTAAAACATACTTCCTCATTATTTAAAGGTGCTTCAAAAGAAAAAGTAGCTTTGTCTGTGCTATACGAATGCCTACAAGAAATATATAAGGATAAAGATATAGATATAGATGAAAATACAATAGAAGTAACTGCTCAAATGATTGTAGTATCAACTTTGGGACTTATTTTTAAGCTCATTATTGAAAAAAACATTGATGATGAACAAAGAGAAAGATTGATTAACTTTTATTCAAAGGAAATAGTATTAAGAATAGCTAATAGTAATACATTCAATTAGTAAGGAGGAGAGAAATTGAAATCCATATTAAAAATAATAATACCAATAATATTTATATTTACATTGGTTTGTGCAAGTGGAATATTTTATCTATCCCGCGGACTTAATGAAGGAAGTGAAATTAAAGTAAACGGAATAAGAATATCAGATTTAAATGATGGGATATATAATGGAAAATATAATGCTGGAAGATGGTCAAACCAACTCAGTGTTACAGTAAAGGGCCATAAAATTACAGAAATTAATATAGTAGATGATGTTACTTTTGTAAAGCCTGGTGTAAGTGATGAGCTATTCAGTAAAGTTATTGAAGCACAGAATACTAAAGTAGATGCAATATCACAAGCTACAGTGACATCTAAAGCATATCTTAAGTCAATAGAAAATGCGTTAAGTGATTAAAATAGAATGTGAGGTAACTAAATGAATACTTTAATAGTTTATGCAAGCAAATATGGATGTACAGAAAAATGTGCAGAATTGTTGTCTAAAGAGCTTATAGGTAAAGTAGACATAATTAATTTAAAGAAAGTAGGCTATATTGATATTTCAAAATATGAAAAGATTATCATTGGCGGATCAATATATATTGGTAAAATACAAAAGGAAGTAACAGAATTCTGTACTAGGAATTTAGATAATTTAAAAGAAAAACGAATAGGATTATTTATTTGTGGAATGCAAGAAGGAGAAACAATCGATACTGAATTTAGTCAAAACTTTAATCCTGAGCTTATTAAGATTACAGATGCAAAGGAGCACTTTGGTGGAGAATTTATCTTTGATAAAATGAACTTTATGGAAAAAATCATAGTAAAGAAGGTATCAAAGGTAATGTCAAATAAATCCAATATATTGGAGAATAATATACATAAATTTGCTCAAGTGATGAATACTATTTAGTTGATTTGCAGGGATTTTAAATGAATTATATACAAGAGTAGATAATGAAGTAAAAATTGAAATAATACTCAAGAAAAATAAAGGATACTACTGAAATGAAAAGTAGTATCCTTGAGAAATCTCCATATTTACTCCAACATGCCTATGATCCTGTAGATTGGTACTCATGGAGTAGTGAAGCTTTTGATAAAGCCAAACAGGAAGATAAATCTATCTTCTTATCTACTGATTATTACTGACATTGGTTATATTAATCTACATGTCACTGGTGACAGTTTGGGAAGGTAATCAGTTTTAAAAGGAGTCAATGACGGATTTAAGGTGAAGTTTGATCTGAAGGCACTTTTGAAATAGAAGGGGAAAATGAATAACTAGAATCGAATTAACAACAATGGGTTTCTTAATCAAGTTTATTTATAATATTTTGTACATAAGGTATGTATTATAATTTATACGTATCTTTATTTTTTTGCAATAAAATAGACAGTTGACAATATAAGTTCAGTGTGATAACATGACTACAAGTCATATGACTGATGGTCACATAACGTAATAATTGATTATTGAGGAGGCGGATAAAATGAAAAAAAGTAGAATTTTACATTGGAGAGACCTTTTATTAGCATTAGTTATTTCGGTTGTTGGCTATATGGTTTTATTATCAACAACTAGAACAGGACTAGTTGATATGAGTATTGAAGCAATTTTATTTCTTAGTGGAAGCATTATAGCTTTTAAAGGATTTTCAAAATCTAAGAAAAACATGGACAAAAACTTTAGAAGATTTGAATTATTTTATGGACTAACATATTTGATTGTTGTTATTTCATTTATCATGGGAATCTTCTATTTCATTAAAAATCCAAATGTTATTGAAATTAGAGTTTCAGATGTGATGGACAATAATTTGCTTATTATTATGAGTTCAATTAAGTCATTTACCATGATATTTTTAATTTTTACGTGGATCTATTTTTACAAATATTTAAATATAAAAGAATCACGTAAGAAAAAAATAACTATGTTTTTAATAGGATTCTCGTTTTATTTAGGTGCTTCAATTATTATATGGAAATTAACATATGATATTAATGTATTGAGTTTAGGTGTTATTGTTGGAAGTGTAATTGGTATATTTACACTGATTGCTCTAGATAAAAGAACTAGATATTTGACAATTATCTTTACAGTTTATAGTAGTATTCATTTAATTGAGTTTTATATAATGGGTACTGGAAAACATCTAACAACAGGAATCAATAATCCTGTTTACTGGGGAGTTACAGTTCTATATGTTTTTGAAGTTAAAAGATGGATTGATAGTGAATTAAATAAGGATTAATTTGTTAATATTTTCAGTGTACTATAATTTAATTTTAATATTAAGAAAATGAAAGGGTGATAGTATGCCAAAGGATACATTTTTTAATCTACCAGAAGAAAAAAGAAGTAGAATTGTTAATTCAGCAATTTTAGAATTTTCTAAAGTACATTACAAAAAGGTAACCATAGACAGTATTGTCAATGGTGCAGAAATTCCTAAAGGTAGTTTTTATCAATATTTCAAAAACAAAGATGACTTGTACACATATGTATTTAGTCAAATTGGAAATAAAAAAAAGCATGTCTTGGAAGAAATGAAAAAATATAAAGAACAGCTAGATTTTAGAGGATATGTTCTTAAAATGTTGGAAGAAGCAAAAAAATTTGAAAGTGTAGATACTAATTTAATAGAGTTAAAAAATAAATTTATTAATGAGTGCCCGCAGGAAGTAAGAAAAGCTGTTTTAAAGAATGAGATTCCTAAAAGTTACAGACTATTAGAAGAAGTAATATCGTTATATGTAATAAAAGGTGAATTGAGAAAAGATTTAAATATTAAGATTGCAGCATATATGATCACATCCTGTGTAGTAAGTTTAGAAAATTATGAGTTTGATAAAGAAGAAAACATTAGTGAAGTAATTATTCAAATGATAGATGTTCTAATTAATGGGTTTAAATAGATTGGCATGACTTTGAGAGGATGGAGGGTTTTATATGATGACAAAACAGGAATTTATAAAGAATGAAAAGTATTTAAAGTTAAATGATGACGGTGATTTTGTTATAGATTACAATAGAAAGCTAGATATTATTGATTTTCATACGCACATGTCAAATGTACTACCTCTTAAGATTGTAAACCCCAATATTAAAGGAAATCAATTAAAGTATGAGACACTACCAGATATAAAAAATATGGACCTATCAGTTCCTTATTGGAGGAAAATCAATACTGATGAAAAAAAGAAAGGATTACTATCTGTAATAAAGTTTTCTCTTGAAGGATATAAGATTTTTAGAGACATGGCTAATGGAGGAACCTATGAAAACTGTTTTAAATCTCAAGAAGAAAATATGATTAAGACAAACGTGGTTCTTCCATTAAGTACAAAGAAATGTGATCGCTCAATGGAAGCACTACGTTTGGTTAAAGATTATCCTAATAGATTTATAGCGTTTTGCTCAGTATATCCTCAAGATACTGAAATGAAGGAAAAGATATATAAATACAAAACCCTTGGTTTTAAAGGACTCAAATTAAAAATAACTGATATGGAACTGAAAGATGACTTCAAGCCTCTTATTGAACTTTTTAGGGTTTGCTATGAAGTTGGATTTCCAATACTTCTTCATACAGGTTCTTTAACTCATATAAAACGTGAAAATACATCAAACTTGATGTGGAAACTTTTAAAGTCAACAAGGGTAGAAATCTTCGGAAAACTATTGAAGGAATTACCTAGTGATTTTAAGTTTATCTTTGGACATAGTGGAATTGCAGAATATAAGCTTGTTACAGAATATCTTAAAGAATTTCCAGCAAGTTATGCTGAGTTGTCATGTCAGTCTGAAGATAGCATTAAATATTTAATCAATGAAGTGGGATATGAAAGATTGTTATATGGGTCTGACTGGCCGGCACTACCACAGGCAATTACTCTTTCTAGGGTATTACTTGCAACAGAAAAAAATGAAGATGCAAGAAACCACATTTTATATAAAAATGCTATGAAGCTATTAAAAATTTAAAAAATATATGTGACTTAATGAACAGTAAAATATAATAGATTATGTGCAAAGGAACAATACTGTAATGTGATGATCTTTTTTGTTGTATTTGAATAATCAGAGAATAGTCTAACTTCATCGGTGACAAACTATACTAAAACAACAAGAAAGAAGGTGATAACATGTTTGAAAATATGCAGAGAAAAGCAAATAGATTGGTACATGAAAAATCTCCATACCTATTGCAGCATGCATATAATCCAATAGATTGGTTTCCATGGTCAGAGGAATCATTTTCCAAAGCAAAAGAATTAGACAGACCAGTATTTCTTTCTATTGGATATTCCTGACATTGGTTATATTAATCCACATGTCACTGGTGTCATGTTGGCAAAAGCAACTGCTAAAAATATAAAAATCAGAGAAACTAATCTCTGATTAATCAAATAGTATGTACGGATTACATTCGGCTGGAGTTTTCCAATCAATTCCATACCCTTTTAGCATCTGTTTTTTCCGAGACCAATAAATATGACAGCTACCTAATCCATAACCTTGCTTATCTAGGCTTTCGTTCAGTCTATCAAGTTCTGGTTGTATTTTTTTTATTACTTTCTGGAATACTTCTGTGCTTTCAATCGGGTCTCGCTTCATAAAATTATCTCCTCTCTTCATAATTTTTCGGCAATTCGGCTTTTGATAATTGCGTAAATGCTCATAAAAATACCCCTTTCGACTAAATAATCTTAATAGATTATACAATCAAGAGGAGTATAGTATAACGTATAGAAAACATTTGAGAGTTCTTTATCCAAGTCCCTATAATAAATGCATTTTCGGTTATATCGGATTTAAAATGCAACTACAATTGGTTAATGTACTCTTTGAACATATTTCCGCGAGCCTCAAAATCCTTAAATTGGTCCCAAGACGCACATGCAGGACTTAAAAGGATAATATCTCCGTCTCTTGATGAATCATAAGCTATCGCTGTAGCATTCTCTAATGTGTCAACTACTCTACAAGGAATACCGCTCTCCATTGCGAAGTCATTTATCCTTGTCTTTGCTTCGCCATATGCTACAATCAATTTAACATTTTTTAAATAATCCTTCAATCCTTCAAAACTATGTCCTCTATCAAAACCACCCAGCAATAATATAGTTGGATTTACAAATGAAGATAATGCAATTTGAGTTGACTTTACATTAGTTGACTTAGAATCATTATAAAAATCAATATTATTTATAGTCTTAACATATTCTAAGCGGTGTTCTACACCACCAAAAGTTTTTAATACATCAACGATAATACTATCATCTATACATAGTTCTTTAACAACTGCTATAGCTGCCATAGCATTTTCATAACTATGCTTTCCTTTTATCTTTACTTCATCTAAAGCGATTATTTTATTATTGTTATAACAAATATATCCATCTATTATTGAACAGCCCAAATCGTTAAACAAACTAGATGAAAAATATTTTTTAGTTGATTCTATATTGTTTGTTAAGTCTAGTACTTCCTCGTCATCTAAGTTAAGAATTGCAATGTCACTCTTACTATGATGATTAAAAATTCGCTTTTTGACGTTTTTATAATTCTCGTATGAACCATGAAAATCAAGGTGTGCTTCCGATAAATTGGTTAAAACAGATATATTCGTTTTAAAATCTGCAACGTTACATAACTGATGGTCTGACACTTCCATAACAGCAATATCTTTATCTTTTAGTTGAGGCACAAAAGAACATACTGGGTATCCAATATTGCCCATTAAAAATACACTCTTTGAAGCCTTTTTTAAAATTTCATAGATTATTGTAGTTGTAGTTGTTTTACCGTTTGTTCCTGTAATGCCAACGATTGTTACGCCTGTCGGAAAATAACGAAATGCTAACTCCATTTCATTTATAACAGGTATATTAAATTCATGGGCTTTCTTTATATATGCATGATTATTTGGAATACCTGGATTTTTAACTACTATTTCAAATGTATTATCTAACAAATCTGATGGATGATTTCCAAGTACAATTTTAATTCCTAGTGATTGTAATTCATTTATTTCTTCTACACTTTGCTCGGAATTCAAATCATTAACAATAACATTATAACCTTTGTTAGCCAACAGCTTTGCAGCTTCATAACCACTTCTAGCCATACCTAAAACAAAGGCTTTCTTATTATAACTCATTTTATTAACTCCTTTTATAGTTCATATATAACATATATATCTAATAATTGTGCATTTTACTCATATAAATAAAATTTTTGAAATAGAAACATACAAAAATTAAAGCTATATCAAATTGCACAGTGTTCCCAAGATATAACAAAACAAAATATGAGTATTCATCAAATTGATTATACACCATATATTTACAATAATCAACCAAACCTTATTGAGATTACAGAAGTCAATAAGATTTGGTTGACGCAATTTTACTATAACTTTAAGAACATACTATTAATAGTTAATTTAGTGTTTATTAGAACGGAGGGGCTTCAGTGCCATCAATGTTCCAATAGGTATCGTCTGTTTCATCATAATAGACTTGTCTTTTGTCAATCCAAACCATTTTTGAAATATCTCTAATTTCTTCACCAACTATAGGAGTAAGTATGTATTCAGCAGGTATTTGCTTTTCCATTTCAGGTTCAAGAATATCATTTTCTTTTTTAATATTGTTGAACCTTTGAATTTTTTCCTGATTTTCAAAATTAAATTGAATTTCAACATCTGTATTAAATAATTCTAGCGTGTTGGTGTAAGTTTCTATTAAGTAATTGTCCGTATGCAGACTACAATACAAAGTATTATCCTGGGGGTAATTCTCTTTAAGGTATTGCAGTAGCCTGATAGTGGTATCGAAGAATATTACTCTCTGAATATCTGTTTTAAAATTAATGTGATTTTTTCTTTCAACCCAGTAACTCCAACAAATAGGTCTAATCCCTTCAAGTCTTTGAAGATGCTTGATTCCAATGCCTAGTTTTTCAACACCCAAAATGCCTGTATCCGCTTTGTTAATGAATATCAGATTATGGAACTTACAGTCAAAGGCAAGCAATTCACGGCTGATAAGCTCAGCAATTAAGTTTGTATCAATTTCTTTTGCACGGAAAAAGGGAAACATCTGCTTATTTGCTGAAGTTCTATCATAATTAAGGTAAGATATAAAATCAACTTCAATGTTTACTGTGCTTAGTCTTGCAGCAATAGCAGGATGGTCTGCTATGTATTCCTCACATTTACCATCATTGACTTTTTTGTCAGATTGCATGAACTTATGAAAAAGCATACAAGCTAAGCGGAAATTTTTGATATGTTTCTCTGTGCTAATATGTTTTTTTTCAATTAATTCTAAGATACAAGAGAGAATACCTGTATTCAGATTTGCAACATCTACCAGTTGAAAATCGTACCATATGCAAAATTCAAAGGCAGTACGTTTTTGGGCTAATACTTCCTTTTTAAGTGTTTGATAGTGTTTTGTGTAGGTAGAACGATTTAGGGGTAAGTAATCTTTTGCTTTGTTATAATAGGATTTTGGTATCATAGGTAATGACCTCCTTTAGTATTTTAGGTTTATTTATTTAAAGCTTTTAGTTTCCATCAGCAAAGCTGATGGTTAATATAAACACTTTGCTTTGCAAAGTGAAGCTTCGAAGAAGCTCTTTGAGTACCGTGCAGTAGAGGTTCACTCTACTGCCCATAACTAACGCCCGTAGGGTATCTTTTTTTACCAGAACTTCGTTCTGGAGCATGTGTTTGTTTTATTGTACGCTTGGAATATATCAATTTATAAAATGAAAGTGTTCGAGCAAAAAAATCCCCTCGCAACAATGATGTTACGAGGGTTATCTATTCCGCCCATTTGAATTGCCGACCCTGTAAACGGGTCTTAATTCATTTTATTATTATTGCCATTTTAATATTTTGTACCAGCTTGTTTTCGACCTGATATTATTCCGACCTCTTTTATTTTCGCATAATAGTCGATTTTAAGAGGAGAGCAATTACCATAGTGAGCGTATCAAACTCACTACATTATATTGTATAAGGTGATTTACAAATATATAAATAAAAGCTGCTCGAATATAAAAGACTTGCAAAACTGCAAAGTCTTTTGGAAAGTATGGGAGGAAAGATATATAAAACAGGATTAACGCACCTGTGTTTGCGATAAGTGTCGCTCCATTGACTCAATCCAATTATTAAATTCAATAATAAAGAGTTCTTCTGACACTTGATTTAAGAACAAAATTTGTTTATCTGTAAATTTCATGGTTTAGCCCCCTCAATATACTCGACTATAATTTTGTTAATACTGTATTATACTGATGAAGCAGGGCAGTTATAAGAAATTATTGCAGATAGTGATATAAAACAACATCTATGCGGTTATGTCCCAAGTTTTGGCTCACCTCTGCAAGAACATCACGCTCATATCCTTTAATAGTTTCATTTGAATATCGGCTTATTGCTTTTTCAAAATTGGCTTGGTTTATAAATGTTTCACGCATACCAGAATAGTAATCTCGCTCCTGTTTCATAGCTTGTCTTAGGTCTGTATATAGTTGTTGTGCGTATTCACGTCGAAAATAGTGAGGATTGGCGTTGCTATCAACATCATTAAACATAGGAATGTTTTTACCAGTTTTCTGCTCTCTCTGGTTAACCAGTTCGGTAATCCTTTCCCGCTCCTGTTCAATCACTATGGCATTACGCTCACGACCGCCTTTTTCTGTAACATTAAATCCAATAACCTGACCTTGAGAATTTTTTATTGCCTGTTTAGGTGTTATTGTTGCAATGCTTTCTCTACTGATACCAGTGGCACGGACAAAATCCAGTTGTTCCCTGTTGCGGAGAGCATCACTCGTATCCCTGACTGCAAGCCCTCGATTGTTCCCTACACACATATAACTTCGCTGTGGTAATCCAAATTCTTTGACCGTGTATCTGGTATCAAGGATTTTATTAATTGCAGATAAATCCTTGCTATGAGTGTATGCTGAATTATCTGCTCGGGATAGCATAAAACTTTGTACATGGTCTCTAGTAATATCCTCGATATTTCGTATTCCTTGGGTCTTCAGGTAATCTGCAAATAGATTTACTGTTTGCCTGTATGTATGAGCAGTTTTAATGGAATGTATGCCTTCCGTACGGTTCGCATTTGTCGGGTTATTCTTGACTTTTTTCTGACCAATACGGAGCAAGTCATTTACCCTGTTATTTAGCTGTATCTTAATGTTTTTGTTTTTTCTTCCCATAGTATCACCACCGTTATTTTTGGATATTGTGTTAAGACTGAAAACTACTTTTTCAAGCATTTGCTTCGGGAAAGGGCATAACCTATATTGATACAAAAGTTACTGGGAATGTGAAGAAGCGTCAGCAAAGCTGCCGTTTCTTCACATTCTTTTTTCTGCTTTTCAGCAATTATGATAATGTCACAATTGCTGTCACTTTCTCCTTTCTTAATTCGACTTATTTATATATAGATTATACGGTCAAAGAATAGCAATTATCAGTTTATAAGGCACCAAACTTCTATATTTTCATGGAAACAAAACTATCATACAACATACAAAAAAACGTCGAAAATGAGAGGAGCCATGAAAATGTATCTATTAAAATCAGGGGTCGAACATGTTTCATATAGCAAACCAAAAATTGAAGCGGTATATAAGATTTGTAATTACAAAATCAAATTGCAATTTGAAATCTACAAACAAAAAGAGGTTTCAATATATGAACGAAAAAACAATGCAAGTCGGAAAATACATAGTTACAGTATCAACTAATAAGCCAAGCATGGAAGCGTTACAAAATTTTGATAAGAAAATTAAAAAGATGCCTGATAGTTGCTTTGAAAAGCATTGTCAATCGAAACTTAAGATTGCTTAATGAGGTGAGTATATGGAATATAATATTAAAAATGTAGCAGTCTACCTTAGAAAATCGAGAGCGGAAAGCGAACAACATTTAGAAAAACACAGAATCGTATTACAAGAGTTATGCACTAAACATAACCTGAAATATGTAGAATACTTAGAAGTCGGTACATCTGACAGTATTGACATGCGACCCAAAATGAGTAGGTTGCTTAAAGAAGTTGAACAGGGTATTTTTGATGCGGTTTGTGTTGTTGATTATGACCGTTTAGGCAGAGGTGATTTGGGAGAACAGGACAAAATTAAGAAAGCTTTTCAAAAATCAAATACCCTCATTGTTACCCCAGAGAAAATATATAATCTGAATAATGACCTTGATGACACTTATGCCGATTTTAAAGGCTTATTTGCACGTCAAGAATATAAGATGATAACTAAAAGGCTGCGTCAGGGTAAACAAGTTGGAGCTAGAAATGGAGAATGGACTAACGGTACACCTCCTTTTCCATATGAGTATGAAAGGTATAAGGACAAATACAAACAAAAGGGTCTTGTAGTAAACGATGAAAAACTGGTTGTATACCGAAAAATTATTGATATGGCTTTACAAGGTATGTCTACTGCTCAAATATCAATACAGTTAAATAAAGAAAAGATATTATCTCCCAAGAATGGAACATGGAGCAATGTCACTATTAACAGAATGTTAATTGACGAAACACATCTAGGTGAAATAATAAGCAATAAAACACAAGGTGATGGACATAAAAAGAAAAAACCAAATGCAAAACCGAATGTTCGACTTCCAAAAAGTGAGTGGGTAGTAGTGGAAAATTGCCATGAAGCGGTTAAAACGCCACAAGAGCACGAAGTAATATTAAAATTCTTAAACGAAAGAAGATTAATTCCTGTTCATGCACGAAAAGGCAGCTATTCTTTATCAGGTCTAGTATTTTGCAAAGTATGTGGTCATGGATTAACTTTTTTAACCAATCAGCGTGGTAAGTTTTTAAAGCCTTGTTGGTATAAAGACCATTTAGGAAACAAATGCAAAAACGGTGGCATTAAGTATGAAATGCTTGAAAAACTTATTATTGACGATAAGTTGAAAAATACGAAAGTCAGGAAATCCCTCAATATGATGAGAACACTTTTTTTATAGACGACTTGAAGAAGTTAAAATCTGAAAAAGAAGAACTTATCAAAAAATTAGAATACGGTATTTCAAGAATTAATGATGCCTATGAGGTTGGCGATTATACAAGAGAAGAATGGTTAAAAAGAAAAGAGATAAGAAATGCTGAGTTAATTGTGGCTCGTAACGATTTATTTGATGTTGAGAATAGAATAAAAAATTTCTCCTCTGTTAGTGAAGAGGTAAGGAGAATAAATATCAAGTATTTTCTTGACGATATTGAAAAACTTTCATCTCCAGAAGAGATAAATGCTTTATTTAAAACAATAATTAGTAAAGTAGCATGGTATCGAAAAGATACCCATATCGAACTAAAAATTCAATATAAATAAAAGAAAGCTGCTATTTACATAGTGGCTTTCTTTTTGGTAATAATATTGAGATGAACAAAAAATTGAAAGGTGGTGATGCCCATGACAACTAATAACAGAATACCCAATAGATTAGCAAATGAAAAATCTCCATATCTGCTACAACATGCATATAATCCAGTAAATTGGTTTCCTTGGAGTGAAGAAGCATTTGGGAAGGCAAAGGCTGAAGATAAGCCTGTCTTCCTATCTATTGGGTATAGCTGACGTGGTTGCTTTTGAGAACTTGCCATTGGTGTCATGTAATGGAGAGAGAATCATTTGAGGATGAAGAAGTTGCAGAAGTAATGAATAAAAACTATATTGCAATAAAAGTTGATAAAGAAGAAAGACCAGATGTTGACAGTATTTACATGACTTTTTGTCAGGCTTTAACTGGTCAGGGAGGTTGGCCGCTAACAATATTTATGACTCCGGACAAAAAGCCATTTTATGCAGGTACATACTTTCCTAAGAAGAGTAAGTACGGTAGAGCAGGTTTGATAGAGATACTTCAAAGAATATCTAAGGCATGGAAAAATGATAAAGAAGATTTTATTGAGTCAAGCGAGCAGATACAAGAGGCAGTGAAAAGCAGCTACCTATCATACTCAAATGAAGCATTGGATAAAAGAATAATTGATGCTACTTTTGAAAACTTTAGTACCCTTTTTGACCCTCAATATGGTGGATTTGCAGATTCACCAAAGTTTCCAACTCCACATAATCTGTTGTTTTTATTACGGTATTGGAAATACACCCAAAATAATCACGCTTTAGATATAGTAGAAAAGACATTAGAATCAATGTATAAAGGAGGCATATTTGATCATATAGGATTTGGATTTTCTAGATATTCGGTAGATGAAAAATGGTTAATACCTCATTTTGAGAAAATGCTGTACGATAATGCCTTATTAGCTATTGCATACACAGAAGCTTTTCAGGCTACAGGTAAAGGACTCTATAAAGAAGTATCAAATAAAATCTTTACTTATGTACTAAGAGATATGACATCACAAGATGGAGGATTTTACTCAGCTGAAGATGCAGATTCAGAAGGAGAAGAAGGAAAGTTTTATGTTTGGGATGTTGAAGAAATAGAGAAGGTACTCGACGAAGAAGAATCTGATGTTTTTTATGATTATTACAATATGGTTCCAACAGGAAATTTTGAAGGTAAGAATATTCCTAATTTGATAGGTAAAGATCTAGATGAAATTGAGAAAGATGTGGACTTAAAGGCAAAGTTAAATGAAATGAGAAAACGACTGTTTGAATACAGAAAGAAAAGGATTCATCCTTACAAAGATGACAAAATATTGGCTTCGTGGAATGGCTTGATGATTGCAGCATTGTCTTATGCTGGTAGAGCATTTGAAAATAATACATACATTGATGCTGCTAAAAAAAGCATAGATTTTATATTTAAAAATCTGATAAATCAAAAAGGAAGACTATTAGCTCGCTATCGGGATGGGGAAGCAGCATATCTAGCATATTTAGATGATTATGCTTTCTTAGTATGGGGATTAATAGAACTATATCAAGCAACATTTGAAATTCAATATTTAATGAAAGCATTAGAGTTAAATCGAGATATGATAAGATTGTTTTGGGATGAAAAAGGTGGAGGTCTGTATTTGTATGGAAAAGATAGTGAACAGTTGATAGTCAGGCCGAAAGAGGTATATGATGGAGCTATACCCTCAGGAAATTCAGTAGCAGCATTAAACATGCTAAGACTTTCAAAAATAACAGGAAATGAAGAGCTAGGAGATAAAGCAAATCAAATGTTTAAGACGTTTGGTGGAAATATAAAGGAAAATCCAAGCTCATATTCATATTTCTTGAAGGCATTCTTGTATGCAAATATATCAACAAAAGAAGTAGTAAT
This sequence comes from Brassicibacter mesophilus, assembly GCF_050433385.1. Lineage (NCBI taxonomy): Bacteria > Bacillati > Bacillota > Tissierellia > Tissierellales > Thermohalobacteraceae > Brassicibacter > Brassicibacter mesophilus. The sequence goes on along the minus strand of NZ_JBNPXI010000017.1, from coordinate 75,493 downwards.
TGCAGGTCGAAAAGATGATAAAGATGTGAAATTAATGATATCTAGTTTTAATAAACTGTTCTTACCATTTTCTTCTATTGTAATAAACGATGGAAATAAAGATTTGTATGAAATAGCGCCATTTGTTCAAGGTCAACAAATGATAGATAATAAAGCGACAGCATATGTATGCCAAAACTTTACATGTAATATACCTACTACAGACGTAAAAAAATTTGTAGATTTATTATCATGAAGCTATATTATAGAACCACTTATATTTATTGATAAGTGGTTCTATTTAATTTACAACAATAATAATATGATATATAATATTAATAAGCCGAGCGTACGACTGACAGAAATGAGGTGTAAAGTTGGATAGTAAAGTAACAAATAATAAAGGAAGAATAATAGAAGAAGCAAGTAAGATAATCATGAATAAGGGAGTTGAAAATACAAGTTTATCTGATATAGCTAAAAACGTAGGAATAAGTAAAGGAACGCTGTATTATTATTATAATTCTAAAAGTGATTTGATATCAGATATAACAGAAAAACACTTAAATCGTATTTCATCAGAAATGTTAGAATTAGCAGAGAATATGAGTGAAAGTATGTCTGCTAAAGATATGCTAAATCTCTTATTTCATAAAATTATAAATGATGAAACTAGAGACAGACTTCACTTATATTTAATTCAGGATGCGCTTACTAGTAACTCAGAACTAAAAGAAAAATTCAAAAAAGATTATGCTGATTGGAGAGAAAAGATTAATGAAGGTCTTACAAAGGTTTTAAAAGAAAAAATGGAAAGCTATGAGACTTTGTCATTAATAGTATTATCAATCTTAGATGGATTGATAATACAAAATTTATTAGGTGTTGAAAATATTGATGTTAATGAAATTACTAGTTTTCTTATAAAATAAATAAAAAAATTCAATTAATTAAGCCGGATGACCGACAAATGAATAATAATGAAAGGAGGTCTTTTATGGAACAAGGTACATATAAAATAGCTAAGGTTCACAATAAGAGATTAAAAAAATGTATTATCAATGTTATCCTATGGTTTTTAGGAAGAGGAATTCAAAGCAGTACCAGATTTGATGAAAATGTTAAGAAAGAGATAGAAATATATCATGAAGGATTTAGAATAATGTTTAAAGTATGGAACAGTGAACAAGCTATGATTGTTGAAAAAAGACAAGGCAGATTTTATCTTTTGAAAAATATGAAGCAAGAAGAAGCAGATATAATTATTTATTTCAAGAGTATGGAAGCTGCTTTAATGCTTCTTACTGGTAAAATAGGCATAGCTCAAGGGTATGCTCAGCATAGAATACTTTTGAAAGGAGACATAATGCTGGCTATGCCATTTATAAGAATGGTTAATATAGTCGAAGCATATTTATTTCCAAGGTTTTGGGTAAAGAGAATCCTAAAATCATTTCCTGATAGAAGCTCCAATAGCTTAACTATTTATTTAGGGCTAATCTTAGGTATTTAGAGTTAAAAAGGGGGGAATGTTATGATACCAACATACTATGAGTTTCAAAACTCTGTTAAAGTTGTTTCTGGAAAAAATGCTCTGGAGAATGTTCCTTTTGAATTAAATAACCTTAATGCAAATAAGCCAATCATTCTTACTAATGAAGTCTTGATAAAGCATGGACAGGTCAAGATATTAATAGATGCACTTAGTGCTTCTAATATAAGTATTGGACCAATATTTAAAGATATACCACAGGATTCTTCAGTAGAAATTGTTAATACAATAGCAGAATTATACAGACAAGAAAAATGTGATTCTATAATTGCTATAGGTGGGGGTTCAGTAATAGATACTGCAAAAGGTGTAAATATTGTAGTATCAAAAGGTACAGATGATTTAATGAATTATATGGGGTTAGAAATTATAAATGGAAAACTAAAACCATTTATTGTTATACCAAGTACTGCTGGCACAGGATCAGAAGCTACACTAGTAGCTGTTATTGCAAATCCAAATAAAAATGTGAAAATGGAGTTTATATCATATAATATGCTTGCTGATGTTGCAGTGTTGGACCCTAGAATGACCTTATCTCTGCCACCTAGGATAACAGCTTCTACAGGAATGGATGCATTATCTCACAGCATAGAGGCCTATACTTGTTTACAGAAGAATCCTCTTAGTGATGCTTATGCTTTTGCATCAATTGAAATAATCAGAGATAATCTGTTTGAGGCAGTACAGAATGGTAAAAATGAAATGGTAAGACTTGCCATGGTTAATGCATCACTAATGGCTGGTATTGCATTTTCTAATTCTATGGTAGGGATTGTACATGCTATAGGACACGCATGTGGTGCAATAAGTCACGTACCACATGGCGATGCAATGAATATATTGTTGCCTTATAGTATGGAATTTAATAAGAAAATGACATCAGAATACTACTCAAAGCTTCTTCTTCCACTAGCAGGTCCCGAGATATATTCTGATACCCCAGAGAAACAAAGAGCGCAGAAGAGTATAGATACTGTAAAAAGTATGTCCCAAAGACTAGAGCAGATATGTGGACTTCCTACAAGACTTAGGGATGTAGGTGTTAAGAAAGAGGATTTTGATAGAATAGCAAAAACAGCCATTAATGATGGAGCGTCAATAGTCAATCCAGTAGAGGTAACATATGATAATGTGATGATGATTTTAGATAAAGCCTACTAGGCATGCAAATTACTTTGTATAACATAAGGGGAGTGAGTGCATGAGCACTAAATATGGTGGATACATGGGTAAAATTTTGAAGATAGATTTAACTAGCAGGCAGACAAGTGAATACCCATGGCCAGACAATTATAGGGATTTATTTTTAGGTGGTAAAATTATGGCAGCAAAAATTATATATGACAATGTAAAAAAGAGAACAGAGAGCTTTTCTAAAGATAACTATCTAGTCATTTCTACTGGGCCATTGACAGGTACTGGGGCACCTGCTTCTAGTAGGTTTAACGTTTCAACATTATCACCCTTAACTGGACTTTTGACCTCATCTAATTGTGGAGGAAGCTTTGGTCTTTATTTAAAGAAGTCAGGATATGATGCACTTGTAGTCACTGGAAAGTCTGAAGCGCCTATATGGATTGAAATAACAGAAGAAAATATAGTTTTCCATGATGCTTCTGATTTATGGGGAAAAACTACATCGCAAACTCAAGAGCTTTTAGGTCAAAACAGAGGTAAGATAGTTATTGGACCAGCTGGAGAAAATCTTGTTAAGTATGCAGGAATATTCAGTGAAGAGAGAGCAGCAGGCAGGGGTGGGACTGGTGCTGTAATGGGCAGTAAAAATCTAAAAGCAATAGTCGCATATGGAAGAAAAAGACCAGAGATAAATTCTCCTGAAGAGACAAAAGAATTATATAAAGAGTGGGTAAGCATGATACGAAAACACCCATTAACTGGAGAACAGTTACCTAAATTGGGTACAGCAGGATTAGTTAGCTTGATGCAAAATAGAAAGATTTTGGCCACAAGAAATTTCAAATATGGTCAGTACAATGATTTCGAAATGGTGTCTGGAGAAGAATTAGCAGAAAAACATTTAATAAGGAATAAAGGATGCATTACATGCCCTATCCAATGTGGAAGGCAGGTTGAAATAGATGGGAAAAAAGTAAAAGGACCAGAGCTTGAAACCCTAGTATTGTTAGGTTCAAATATCGAGAATAATAATCTAGAAAATATATTAAGATGGAATTATGAGCTAGACGAACTAGGAATGGATACAATCAGTACTGCAGGTACAATAGCTTTTGCAATGGAGCTTAATGAAAAAGGACTATGGGATAATGGATTAGAATTTGGAAATGTAGAAGGGCTCTCTAGTGTATTTGAAGATATAGCATATAAAAGAGGTATAGGTGAGTTACTTGCTGAAGGCTCTAGGTACTTATCAAAGAGATTTGGTGGAGAAGCTTTTGCAATTCATTCAAAAGGTATGGAGCTTGCAGCATATGAACCAAGAGGGGCAGTAGGTCAAGGTCTTGGGTATGCAGTAGCAAACAGAGGAGGATGTCATCTTAATGCTGGGTATATGGTTTTATTTGAAGGGTTAGGATTATCAATAGATCCTTACTCAGAAAAAGGAAAAGCGGAACTAGCTGTAATGTCTCAGAACATCATGGAAGCAGTCTCAGCAGGAGGAAACTGTCTGTTTACGCTATATACCATGTTTCCAGAATTCCTAATTAAACGACCGAACAGCAGCTTTACTAGATTTGCTAATAAAACTATGACTACAGGAATAACTGGTTGTGTAGTTAACTGTATAAATAAAGTGAATGAAAAGTTTCTACCCATAAATTTATCGCTTATTCCTCACACAAAAGCATTATCTAGTGTTACTGGTATGAAGATAAATTTAGGAAGGCTTAAGACAATAGGAGAGAGAGGGTATAATTTAGAAAGAATATTTAACATAAAAATGGGTCTTAATACTAGTGATGATAGCTTGCCGGAACGATTAACAGATGAACCTCAAAATCCAGATGATATTAAAACAGTAGTACCTTTAGAAAAGCTAAAAGCAAATTATTATAAATCTAGAGGTTGGGACAATAATGGTATTCCTAAGAAATCAACTCTAAAAAAACTTCACTTAGAAGGAGAATTCTAATTGATAACAGTAAAATTTTTTGGACTATTAAGATTAAAGGTAGACAAGAAGGCTATAGCTTTGGAAGGAAAAACAATAGATGAGCTTTTGAAAAATATAAATATAGAGTATCCTGATATTAGTATATTTCAACTAAAAAATAGCCAAATTTTTGTTAACGGAGAGAACATAGTAAATAATAAACTTTTTAAAACAAAGCTTCATGACAACGATGAGGTTCATATTTTATCAGCGGCAGCTGGTGGTTAAGAATAGCAGTAATAAAAAGAAAAGCAAATCTCATTATTTGCTTTTCTTTTTATGCAATTTTTTAGCAGGAAGAGCTCTCTTCAAGTTTATTAAATCTTTTTTCATTTTCGTCTAAATCTAATCCAAGAGTTCCACCTGGGTTCATTATATTATTAGGATCAAAGTGTTTTTTCAGAGCTTTATATATATTCATCTGGTTTTTACCAATTTGGCCTTCAAGCCAAGGTGCAATCATTTTTCCAATGCCATGGTGATGACTCATGGAAGCTCCGTATTTTTGAATATTGTCAAGGATTCCTCTATGATACTCTACATACTCCTCAAGGCTATCCATTTTAGCTATAAATATAAAATACAGATTGGCACCTTGTGGGTACACGTGCGACATATGAGTTAGACAAATTGTATTTGGACGACTCTTACAGTATTTCCTTACTCCTTCATGGACCTCTTTCATATTATCCCATGTAACAGAGCATTCAAGAGTGTCAGTCATAATTCCAAAATCCTGCATGATATCTCGCATATAAGGATCTCTAAATCTGCCTTTCTCCCAGCTTTTTACTGGATATCCTGTTAAGTACATTCCTCCATATTGCTTGCAGATTTTATGTGCTTTTTTCTTAATATTTTTTGTAAAATCTTTTTCTCCATCAGTAAAGCCTAGGAAAAGACATCTTTCCATTTCTTTATATCCTTTTAAAGTCATTATTTTATTTAGTATTGTATCCTCTACTCCGTATAGTTTTAACATTACATCAGTTTCTTCTGGGTCAGATAACCTAAATACGGATGGATAGCCAAATTGAGCTTGCATGATCTCTCTAGCTGCATTTCTAGCATCTTCCCAATTCTTAAATATATAACTAAACTTTCTCTGGTTTTCTGGCATATATCTAAACATCTTTAATGTAACATGTGTAAGTATGCCAAATGCTCCTTCACTTCCCATCATTATATGGTCAATAGATGGACCAGTAGCATTTGCTGGATAAGAATCGCTTTTTATGATTCCCACAGGAGTGGCATATTCTTGAGATATTACGATATTTTCAATCTTTCCAAAATATGTTGAGTTCTGACCTGCACCTCTGGTTACTACCCAGCCACCTACAACTGAGTATTCGAATGACTGAGGGAAGTGACCACAAGTATATCTTCTTTTAGCTCCAAATAGTTCAGGAGCACTATTTAATACTTTTTCTAAATCTGGACCAGACATTCCTGATTCTACAGTAATTGTTTGGTCTACTTCATTAAATTCTATCACTTTATTAAAGTGAACTCTGATATCAAGAGAAACACCACCGTTCGTACATTCTACGCCTCTAGTTACAGATGAACCCCCTCCATAGACATAAAGAGGAATGAGCTTTTGATTGCAGTAATTAACTATTTTCTCTATATCCTCTTTATTTCTAGGATATAGAACAACATCTGGGATGTTTTCTATAATACCTTTTCTAAGTCTCATTAAGTCATACATGGTTTTACCATATGCCACTTGAAGTCGTGTGTAATCGTCAGTTTTAACATTTTCTTCACCAACAATATTCTTAAACATCTGAATTTGCTCTTTAGTAAGCTTTATTTCTTTGTCATAGTTCACTCTATCAAGTCCTAAATTTCTCGGAGCCTTAAAATCATCATCAGTTACTTTAAAAATTTTTTTCATCATATTGTATAATCTTTCGTTAGGAATCTTGTACTCTTTAGGATCACCCCACTTAAAGATGGAACGATAAGAGCCTTCAGGTGGAGCTTCTTTATGCCACATTGGTTCGAAACCTTTATACTTTTTTGACATTTGTCATCCTCCTTTTAATTAATGATCCGGATAGTTTGTTATACTTTTGATTTCTTGGTACAATCCTCTTAGCTTTGGATAGATTTTTTTATAAACTTTTCTGTAAAGATTTTCATATACTTCTGAAATCTCTTCATTTGGCTCAAATATACTTTCATAATGGACCATTTGTCCGATAGCTTCCTCGTAGGAATCATATACGCCAGCTCCAACGTATCCAGCAATAGAAGAGCCTAGACCAGATGTTTCATAAGTTTGTGCCCTACACACAGGTTTGTTGAACATATCAGCTGTTATTTGACATATTGCATCACTCTGAGAGCCTCCTCCAGAAACAGTAATTCTCTTGATTCTTTTTCCTGATTTTTTTTCAATAGACTCAACACCATCCATAAGTGCAAAGTTTATTCCTTCTATGATAGCTCTATATATATGAACTCTTGTATGGACATCACCAAATCCAATTATTGAGCCTTTTGCTTCAGGACTTTTTAGTCCTGGCCCCCAATAAGGCTGTAATATGAGACCATGGGAGCCAGGTGGTATATCTTCAAGCCTTTGATTCAAAAGTTCTTCAGGTGAAATTTTTTTCTCTTTTGCCTCTAACATTTCCTTAAGTGAAAACTCTTTTTTAAACCAACTTACCATCCAATATCCCCTAAAGATCTCTACTTCAGGGTTATAGCGTCCTGGTATTAATGATGGATAGGCTGGTAGAAATTGTAGTGGCTCAAAATATTTTGTTGAGGTGGTTTGTATTGTAGATGTTGTACCAAAACTGATGCTACCGCATTCAATATCCACACAACCTGTACCTAAGGTTTCACATCCTTTGTCAGAACCAGTAGCTATAACGGGAAGGCCTTCTTTTATTCCTGTTAGGCTTGAAGCATTTTTTGTTATTCTTCCAACTATTTCTCCAGGCTCAATAAGATCTGGAAGCTTTTCTCTTTCTATTCCGAAAACTGGCCATTTATAGTGGTTTTTTGACAGCCATCTTTTGTTTTTATAATCAAAAGGTATGTGTCCTATCTGAGATGCAATTGAATCAACCATGTTATTAGTCAATTTGTAATTAAGATATCCTGAAAGTAGAAGATACTTATATGTTTTATTCCAAATATCAGGTTCATTTTCAATAATCCAGTTAGATTTTGTTTTTCTTCGGGCTATCCTTACTGATTCTTGCATTTTTACAGCCCTGAAAATAACTTTGTCTTTTAAAGGTAAGGGCTTTTCACATTTCGCCATTCTTTGGTCGAGCCATAGGATTATAGGTCTCAAAACATTACCATCTTTATCAAGATTCACACAACTATCTCTAAGAGTGGTGACAGTAACGGCTATTATATTTGACCATTCTACAGAATTTTTTTGCTTAAGTTTATTACAAACTTCACAAAGCTTATCCCAATACAGTTCAGGATGTTGCTCTGCCCATCCAGGTTTTACAGAAAAATATGGAACGAAATCAAGCTTTTCCTTTATTATTAGATTTCCTCTTTTGTCAAATATAAGTGCTCTTATGCTTTGAGTTCCACAATCAATAGTCAGTACGTATGGTTCACTCATTGAATTCCCCCTCTAATATGTAATACATATCTGAAGTACTAATAATGTTAACACCTGTATCAAAAACATTTTCTAGAATAATATCTCCGCTATGAACAGGTTTTTTTATAATCATTTTATTAATAAGCTTCATAAGAGGGAAGATTAGTTTTTTAGGAATACCTTTGTCGGTCCTTACTGGAAGATAGGGTAATTTTGTGTAGGATGTTTTTATAGTGGTAGATATAGTTCTTTTTGCTGAAGTCATTTCTTCTATGGCAAAATCTTTTCCTTTAGGGCATAGGTTTCCTTCAACTTTCCAATTGTTATCGTGTTTTTCTATCTTTAGAAGACATCCATTAGGGCAGACTATACACACTAATTCCTTCACTTTTTATTCGCCTCCATGACAATTCTTAATTTAGATTCCTTATTCAAAGAAACACTAGAAATATCAAATTCAATTCTTTCCATCTCTGGTGGCTTCAGCGTTTTATACCTTTTTGAGAATATTATTGTGCCGTCACATTTTAGTTTAATTGTCATATCATCTCGTATATTAGATGACCTAAAATAAACAACTATTCTCTTATTATTTGAATTTATATTGATATACTGAGGAACTACATATAAAAAATCTTGTGTATCTTTAACTATTGGTATCAATGTCCTTGCTGGTATTGAATGATTAACTGAAGCTGCATTTGAACCTGCATATTTACCACTTTCAGAGACATAGTCTACTAAGTCGTTTACATGTAACGCATTTCCACATGAAAATACTCTATCCTTAAGTGTCATAAAATCTTGATCAATAAATGGTCCTTTTGTCAAGCTGTCTATATCAATGTTTAAGGATTCTGCAATTTCATTTTCTGGTATTAAGCCCACGGACAGTATTACACCATCACATTCAATTAATTGTTCAGTTCCTTTAATAGGATTCATATGAAGATCAACCTTTGCAATTTCAACAGCTTCAACTCTGTCGTCTCCGATTACCCTAGTAATGGTATGAGATAAGAATAAAGGTATATTATAGTCATCAAGGCATTGTGCAATATTTCTAGTCAAACCGGATGGAATAGATTTGGCCTCGTAGACACCAACTACTTCAGCACCTTCTAAAGTAAGTCTTCTTGCCATAATTAGGCCAATGTCCCCACTACCGAGAATGACACATTTTTTACATGGCAAACAACCAAGAATATTAACAAAATATTGAGCTGTGCCAGCAGAATAAACACCGGAAGGTCTTGTACCGTGGATAAATATTTGTTTAGCAGTTCTTTCTCTACACCCATTAGCAAGTATTATTGATTTGGATTCAATCTTATTCATACCATCTTGGGAGTTAACTATAGTTAGCTGAAAACTATCTTTAAATTCCTCAACATTTGTGACAAAAGTAGAAAGCTTAACTGGTATTTCAGCCTTATTTACCATCCTAATGTATCTTTCTGCATATTCTGGACCTGAAAGCTTTTCATTAAATCTTATTAAGCCGAAACCATCATGAATGCATTGTTTTAATATTCCTCCTAATCTATTTTCACGTTCAATAATTAATGTTGAAGCATTATTCTGTTTAGCTGATAAAGACGCAGCTAAGCCTGCAGGACCTCCACCAAGAATAACTACATCATAATATTCCATATGATTCCTCCTTTTCTTCTGAAGATTCTTCTGCAGAGTTTTTTGTTTGGCTTATAAGAATATGAGAAGAGTTTCCTTTTTTCGTAACTGATAATATATTGCTGTCGGTTGCTTCTGCCATAAGCTGAGATACAAGTGGTGTGCAGAAACCTCCTTGACATCTTCCCATACCTGGTCTAACTCTTCGCTTTATAGCGTCTAAAGAATTTGCAGGTAAAGGTGATTTTATTGCATCAATTATTTCACCTCTACTAATTTCTTCACATCTACAGATGATAACTCCATAGTCGGGTCTTTCTTTAATATAACGATTTCTCTCATCATCATTCATTTTACTTAAATTAGGTATCCCTTTTCTTTTAGGATTCCAATTTTCTTTAGGTAACACATTCATTAGCTTTTTTAATTTATTAATAGTAATTTTCTCTATATCTTCAGCTATTGCAGGGGCTGAGGCTAATCCTGGCGATTGTATACCTGCTGCATGAATAAGATTTTCTATGTATTCTGATTCTTCAATGATGAAATCTTCTTCATATGTGGCTGCTCTGATTCCAGCAAAGTAAGTTATTACATCTTTAGGAGATAGTAAAGCAATAAGAGGCATATGTTTATTTAGAATTTCATCAATATTTTCTTTGCTTGTTGAGTAATTTTCTCTATAAGGCTGTTCTATGGCGTCAGGTCCTATTAGAATATTATTATCAATTGTTTTAACAATACCTCCACCTTTTGTATTATTATTACGATTCTTTATAGGAAACTTTGCAACAACTGAATCTACAAGGTGTCCTTTCTTTTTATCAATTAAAAGTATATGACCTTTTCTAGGGTGTATAGTAAAAAATTCATCATCTGCCATTTCAGCGATTTTATCGCTATAGACTCCTGCAGCGTTTATTATTAATTTTGGATATACAATACCTCTATTGGTTTTTACAGATACTATTTTGCTACTTTGCTTTTCCATGGAATGCACTTGAGTGTTTAATGAGATTCGAGCGCCATTAAGCAATGCATTTTCACCAAAAGCAACCGTCATTTTATATGGAGATAGAACACCTGTGGTTGGAAGAAAGATTCCACCTACAATATCTTTAGAAATATTAGGCTCTCTTTTTCTTAGTTCATTATCAGAGAGATACTCTAGTCCTTCAACACCATTTCTATTTGCTCTTATTTTTATAAATGGAAGCAATAATTTCAAGCCCTTTTTATCAAATAGGATGTATGAACCTACTCTTCTCAATGGTACATCTAGGTCTTGTGATATTTTAGTGTATAACTTATTACCTCTGATATTGTAATATGATTTTTTAGTTCCAGGCTTTGGATTTAATCCAGGATGGATCATGCCATCATTTCTAGATGAAGCATGAACAGCTAAATCATCTTCTTTTTCAACTAGTAATATGTCTATATCCCATTTGGAAAGCTCTCTTGCTATTGCACATCCGATTACTCCACCACCTATTATCAGTACATCAACATGTATATTGTCTATTTCATGATCCTGTAGATTTGGTGATTTAATGCTGGGCACTTTAAGGTCTTTAGCCTCTAGTTTATTTACAACCCCCTTGTAGCCTTTATTTGCTGCCGATTTACCTGCTTTGATTATAGAATCCCAGTTGTCTACTAATCCTTCTAGAACAATGGAATTTCGCAGCTCTCTGCAGAATATATTAGCAGAGATATTTTTGTTAATATTTTTTTGAATGTTTTTTAGCAAATTACTTATAATAATACACCCCCCTCTTATACAGATGTCCGGATATCTATATATAAATATATTACACAATATTACGAAAATTCCTTCTTTTATTTTATTATTATTTTTTTACACGAAAAAAGTTACTTGTTTATCAAAATAAAAACGAAGCTCAATAAATAAGCTTCGTTTTGATAAATATGAAGTAGGTAACTAAAATATTATCTCAATATTGCTCTGTAACATTGATAAAAGGGTAAGTATATATTTCGCTAGGAATAACGAACTTAAGATAGTAGAAAGGGCTTTCTTCTTCTTCAATATAAATCCATCTCTCTAAGTCGAGGAGTATAGTGCCATTATCTATTTTAAGCTCTTTACTTTCAGCTTTTGTTGGCGCACGTAGTACTATTGTCTGATCAATTTTTTTAATCGTTAGAGATAAATCCCTCAGAATCATCTTTGCTAAGGAACTTGTTAAGTCGAAGTTATTACCAATGTACTTAAAGCCATTTAAAAAATATGAGTGCTCTATTGCTATAGGTTTACTGCTAACAGATCTAAGTCTTTTTAAATAATAGTAGTTGCTGCTTTTATTTCCTCTAAGTTTTTCTAGTAATTTTTTATTAGGCTTTATCTCTTCTTTTTTAATTACAGTATTATTTACATCAATTCCGAGAGCTTTCAATGAGTAGGTTAAACTAATTAGAGGCTCAAAGCCTAAAGCTGGCTGTTTCCTTGCAACAAAGGTTCCTACTCCTTTTCTCTTAAAAAGGTATCCTTCATTAACCAAAATCGAAATTGCATCTCTTACTGTAGCTCTTCCAACATCATATTTTTGCATTAGTTCTTTTTCAGTTGGAAGTTGAGTATCCACATCCCATAAGCCTTCTTTTATATTTTTTAACAAATCGTTTTTGATCTGTATGTAAAGAGGAACAGGGTTATTCTTATCAATCATAATACATCCCTCACTTGCTTTTAAGACTATTATACTAAACATTTTATAAAATGGAAAAAATTTTTCAGATGCAGGGTAAAACTTTGTGCATGTACTTTATTGTACTGTATAAATTAGTGAATTAAAATGATGAAAAAATGAATAAAAATCAAAATTACTTATTTGTTTGAATTTGATTAAATATTACTTATATTTTAAATATATACATTGTATATTAATTTTACTTAACATAATTTAACAATAATTCAATAGTAATCCAGCAATGTAAGTACTGTAATACAATAAAAAAGAAAAAAGGAATGCTTATCCATATAATTTACGGATAATTCAGTAAATTATAAAAAACATAAATTCAAACAATGATATTTTAATAACATTACTAAGTTATGCGAAAATATTCAAGTGAGGAGGTGAAAAAAAGACTGTTATAAACTCTAGCAAAATATTTCTATAAAAAAAGGGGGAGAACAATGTTAAAGAAAAGTTTAGCATTATTTATTATTCTAAGTTTGATTTTTTCAATATTTTTAGCAGGATGTACAAATAATACTCCTACAAATACAGATCAACGAACTATTACTGGAACTGATGCAGACGCAGAAACTGATACTAATGCAAACAATAGCATTAATTCAGACAACTCAGCAATAGAAAGAGGAAACATTTTGACGTTTGGGGAAACTAGCCTTGACGGTAAATTCAATCCAATCATAAGTGATAGTACTTATGATGGATATGTTGTTGACCTAATGTTTGATGCACTTGTTGATAATACACCAGAAGGAGAGCCTAAGGCAGATGTTGCTGAAAGATGGGAAATATCAGAAGATGGAAAGATTTATACATTTTATCTAAAGAAAGGGATTAGATTTCATGATGGTCATGAGTTAACAGCAGAAGATGTACAGTTCACATATGAAACTATAGCTCATCCAGACTATAATGGTCCAAGATGGAGTACAATGCAAGATGTTGTAGGAGCACAGGAATTCAGAGATGGAAAAGCTGATCATGTTGATGGAATAAAGATAATAGATGAATATACAATAAGCTTTACTACTAAGGAAATTAATGCTCCAAAGATAATTAATGATTTTATTTACGAAATTTTACCAAAGCATTATTATCAGTTTGAAGATTTTAATGACTTTATTGCTTTAAACCAAAATCCTATGGGCTCGGGTCCATTTAAATTTGTTAGATATGTAGTAGGACAATATTTAGAGATTGAAGCAAATGAAGAATATTTTAAAGGTAGACCTAAGCTTGACGGTGTAATAGTTAAAATAGTACCTGCCGAGACAATACCAACAGAACTTCAGGCTGGAGTCATTGATATTGGTCAGCTTACTCAACTTCCAGAGGATGTTGAAATAGCAACTGAAACAGGTATTGTAGATATACAGCAATTCACTGGAAATGGATACACTTACGTTGGTATTAACTTAAGACGTGATAAATTCAAGGATAAAAGAGTAAGACAGGCGTTGATGTATGGCTTAAACCGTCGAGCATTTATTGACAGTCACTATGAAGGCTACGCTGAACCATGTAACACAGCTGTATCACCTGTTTCATGGGCTTACAAAAGGTAAACAAGTACGAGTATGATCCTGAAAAGGCAAAAGAGTTGCTTAAAGAAGCTGGATGGGAAGACAGAGATAATGACGGCTGGGTAGAGAATGAAAAAGGCGAGAAACTTGAAATTGTATGGACTGCTTACAATGATGTTGCTTGGCCACAAGAGCTAGTAGCTGTTGCGAAGGAAAATTGGAAAGAGATAGGGGTTAGACTTGAAGGAGAACTTATGGAGTTTAACGCTGTTTCTGATAAAGTTTATGATGAGAGAAATTTTGATTTATTTAACATGGGTTGGTCTTTATCAATAGATCCAGATCTAAGAGGAATATTTGATAAGGCTTCAGATTCTCCTGGTGGTTATAATAGTATGGGCTTCTATAACGAGGAAGCTGAACAGATTATGGCACAAGGTATCCTTGAAACAGACTTTGAAAAACGTAAAGCAATGTATCAAAGATGGGCTGAAATAGCTAATGAAGAGCTTCCTTATCTTTTCATTGCGTATAGATAACAAGTATTTGGAGTAAATAATAGAGTTAAAAATCTTAAGCTTGCACCTTATACAGATTGGGTATGGGATATAGAACACGTTGAGGTTAGTAAGTAAATTAATAGCCCGGTTAATTCCGGGCTATTGTACTAAAAAAGGGGGGTACAAGATGAGACAATATTTGATTCCAAGGCTTCTACAAAGTATTCCTATAATTATAGGAATTTCAATTCTATTATTTCTGATCGTTCATGCAGCACCTGGAAGTCCTATGGCAAAAGTTATGGATCCTAAGATGACACCAGAAGAAAAAGCGAGAATAGAGGAAAAAATGGGGTTAGATAAGAATTTACCTGAACAGTATTTTAATTGGATAACTGAGGTATTAAAAGGCAATTTAGGATATTCACATAAATTTGGGGATTCTGTAAAAGATGTTATAAAAAATCATATGTGGAATACTTTCTATTTAAGTCTTCTGGCATTAGTCTTAAGTCTTGTTGTAGGAATACCAGCTGGTATTATTTCTGCCACGAAGCAGTATTCAAAAGTGGATTATGGCTTTACTGTATTTGCATTAATCGGTATATCTATTCCTGCATTTTTCTTTGCGCTAATACTCATAAAAGTGTTTGCAATAGATTTTAAGATTTTCCCTATTTCTGGGATGATTACTCCGGGAAAATTAATTGGATTAAGCAATATGAAGGATATTTTATGGCATAGTGTATTACCTGCAGTTGTTCTTGGACTTGGAAGTGCAGCTTCTTTCATGAGATATACAAGGTCGAGTATGTTAGAGGTTATAAGACAAGATTATATTAGAACTGCTAGAGCAAAAGGTTTGAGAGAAAAGATAGTTATTTATAAGCACGCACTAAGAAATGCTCTAATTCCAGTTATTACACTTCTTGGTTTTCAAATACCACTACTATTTTCAAGTGCATTGCTTACAGAAACAGTTTTTGGCTGGCCTGGTATGGGGAAAATAGCCTATATGGCTGTAATGGATAGAGATTATCCTCTTATGCTGGGTGTGAATATGTTCTTGGCCATTCTTACACTTTTAGGTAATTTAATGGCAGATATCTTCTATGGATTAGCAGATCCAAGAATTAGATATGACTAAGGAGGGAGAAATATGAAAAATGATACTGCTGTAATAAATATATCCAATCCAGCAGACGAAGAGATCATATCCCCATTTAAGTTGGTTTTGAGGAGGTTTAGAAGAAATAAACTAGCTGTTGCTGCTTTATTTATTTTAGTAATATTAATACTTTTAGCTGCATTTGCTCCATTTTTCACACCATATGGGAGAGATGATATTGATTTCACTGCAACAAAGAAGCCTCCTAATTCAGCACATGTTTTTGGTACTGATGAACTCGGTAGAGATGTCTATACAAGATTGTTGTATGGAGGTAGAATTTCATTATCTGTTGGTATTGTCGCTGTAGTAATAGAGGTATTAATTGGAGTATTGTTAGGAGGAATAGCTGGATATTATGGTGGCAAAATTGATTCCATAATTATGAGGTTTACAGATATATTTATGTGCTTTCCTTTCTTGATAATAGCTGTTACTGTTGTTGCGATTTTGGGGCCGAGTATTTATAATGTCATGCTTGTAATCGGATTATTAGGGTGGACTGGTATTGCTAGAATTGTTAGAGGACAGATTCTTTCACTGCGAGAACAGGAATTTATGGAAGCGGCAGAGGCATTAGGGTTAAGTGATAGAAGAAAAATTATTAGGCATCTTTTACCAAATACAATGGCTTCAATTATTGTATATTCAACTATAAGTATTGCAGCAGCCATACTAACTGAAGCAGCATTAAGCTTTTTAGGTCTAGGCGTTATTCCTCCAACTCCTAGTTGGAGGAATATGCTTGAATCAGCCAAAAAACTGTATGTCATAAAAAATCAGTGGTGGTTATGGATACCACCTGGATTAGCTATTTTTATTACTGTTATGAGCCTAAACGTATTAGGGGATGGACTCAGAAATGCTCTTGATCCAAAATTAAAAAGATAACTGGGGGTGAAGGTTGTGTCTGACATTTTACTTGAAGTTAAAAATTTAAAGACTTATTTTTATACCGAAGATGGTGAAATACCAGCTGTTGACGGTGTTGATTTCTATGTAAGAAAAGGAGAGACACTTGGAATTGTTGGTGAATCTGGATGTGGGAAAAGTGTTACTGCTATGTCGGTGTTAAGGCTAATACCTAATCCTCCAGGTGTTATAAAAGACGGAGAGGTAGTTTTTAATGATAAAAAAGTACTTGAATTAAGTGAAAAGGAAATGAGAAATATAAGAGGAAATGATATTTCTATGATTTTTCAAGAACCTATGACGTCGCTTAATCCTGTATTTACTATTGGAGACCAGATAGGTGAAGTATTGAAGCTGCATAGTGGATTAAAAAAGAAGGAATCTAGACAGAGATGTATAGAATTACTTAAGATGGTTGGGATTCCTAGAGCAGAAAAGGTTATTGATGAATATCCACATGCTTTAAGTGGAGGGATGAGGCAGAGAGCAATGATAGCTATGGCGCTTGCATGTAATCCTAAGTTATTAATTGCAGATGAGCCTACTACAGCACTAGATGTTACTATACAGGCTCAGATATTGGAGCTCATGCTGAACCTTCAAAAGGAATTTGATACAGCTATCATTTTTATTACTCACGATTTAGGTGTTATAGCAGAGGTAGCTGATAGAGTTATAGTAATGTATGCTGGAAAGGTAGTAGAGGAGGCAAATGTAAAAGAGTTATTTAATAGTCCAAAGCATCCATATACAGTTGGACTTTTAAAATCGAAACCTGATTTAGATACTAGGGATGAAAGACTATATGTAGTCTCTGGTGTTGTGCCTAATCTTCTTAAGAAACCTAAAGGATGTATGTTTCATCCAAGATGTGAATTCGCTACTGATAAGTGTATAAATCAAGAAACAGAGTTACTAGAGATTTCAGAAGGAAGAAAAGTTAGATGTTGGCTTCATTGTGAAAGTGAGGTGGAGGATAATGACTGAAAATAATGTGTTGCTAAGTGTTAGAAATTTAAAGAAATATTTTTCAATAAAATCTGGAGTGCTTAAGAAAACTACTGGTTATGTGTATGCTGTTGATGGTATATCCTTTGAAATAAATAAGGGAGAAACTTTGGGTCTTGTAGGAGAATCAGGCTGCGGTAAATCAACTACGGGGAGAACACTCCTAAGGCTTCTTAAGCCAACTGATGGTGAAGTTATATATAATGATATGAGTGTTTTTGATTTGCCAAAGTCGGAGATGAGGAACCTAAGAACAAAAATGCAAATAATATTTCAAGATCCTTATAGTTCGTTAAACACTAGAATGAGTGTAGGAGAGATAGTAGGGGAAGCACTTAGAGAGCATAAAATATCAAGCGGTAAAGACTTACTTGAAAGAGTTGTAAGTATTATTGGGAGATGTGGATTAAGTGATTATCATATAAAGAGATATCCTCATGAGTTTAGTGGTGGTCAGAGGCAAAGAATATGTATAGCTAGAGCCTTAGCCCTAAATCCGCAATTCATTGTTGCTGATGAACCAGTTTCTGCACTTGACGTATC
This sequence comes from Brassicibacter mesophilus, assembly GCF_050433385.1. NCBI lineage: Bacteria > Bacillati > Bacillota > Tissierellia > Tissierellales > Thermohalobacteraceae > Brassicibacter > Brassicibacter mesophilus. The sequence continues at coordinate 57,228 of NZ_JBNPXI010000017.1, read as the reverse complement.
TATACAATCACAAATTATTAATCTTATGATGGACTTACAAGAAGAGATGGGACTGACATACTTGTTCATATCACATGACTTAAGTGTCGTAAAATATATTAGTGACAAGGTTGGAGTGATGTATTTAGGACAAATAGTAGAATTAGCTGATAAGTATGAACTATTTGAAAATCCACTTCATCCTTATACAAGAGCTCTTCTTTCGGCTATTCCTGTTGCAGACCCTGGTAAGAAAACTAAGAGAATAATATTAAAAGGGGATATACCAAGTCCTGCTAATCCACCTCCAGGGTGTAGATTCCATACTAGATGCCCTTATGCCATAGAGAAATGTCAAGAAGAAACTCCAGAATATAAAAACATGGGAAACGATCATTTTGTATCATGTCACCTCATAGAATAATGGAGGGAAGCACTATGAATGAAGAAAACAAAGTAAGTTGGAAGGATATAGTTGCATTAACAATTGCATTTACAGAGTTAGTAGCTCCTTATTTTCTTATAGCTATGATAGGCATAGGAGCTTTAATGTACTTGTTCTCTAAAATGTGAAAAAAGTCTAAGCAAATCCTTAAGTAAAGGATCTGTTTAGACTTTTTACTATTCTTCTATTTCATATGTGAACGGATAAACTGTATCTGCTGACTTGCCTAGTCTATTTGCAAAAGATTGAGCATCTATTTCTTCAACTGTTCCACCATCTTTATATACCTTCATATTCCATACTTGACCATCATCTTTAACTAGTAGGTCAGCATTATAAGTCGAACCATCATCAAACCTAACCTTTCCTTTTTTCCAAGGCATAAAAACATCTCTCCTTTCATAGTTTAGTTATATTTTCTACATAGTAGCCTATAAATATGTTTGGCAAGAAATAAATAATAATAATAATAATGGAAAACTTAGAGAGATACATAGAATTAATATTTTTGATGAAAATAAGTATATAATTATAATCTTTTATTAAAATACAAAGGAATTATTTGCAAATACATAGAATATATAAAAACTAAAGATTATTGAAAAGGGTGATTAGTATGTCAGATATAATTGATTATAAAATTCATGGCGATGATATGCAAATAGTTGAAATTGAACTTGACTCGGGTGAAGGAGTAAGAGCAGAGGCTGGGACAATGATGTATATGGAAGATGGAATTGAAATGCAAACTTCTACAGGTGGAGGCATATTCAGTGGTTTTAAGAGAATGGTAACAGGAGAAAGCTTTTTCATTACAACTTTTCTTTATAATGGTAGAGGAAAAGGACATGTTGCTTTTGGAGCTCCTTACCCAGGGAAGATAATACCTATTGAACTTGATTATTTTGGTGGAAGATTTTTATGCCAAAAGGATGCTTTTTTATGTGCAGCCAGAGGGATTGAAATTGAAGTTGCTTTCACAAAAAAGCTTGGTGCTGGATTTTTTGGAGGAGAAGGATTTATTCTACAAAGATTAGAAGGAAGAGGTTTAGCTTTTATTCATGCAGGTGGAACTATAGTAAAGAAAGAGCTTGGTCCTAATGAAACTTTGAGAGTTGATACTGGGTGCTTAGTTGGATTTTCCCAAACCGTAGACTATGACATCCAATTTGTTGGAGGCTTTAAAAATGCTTTATTCGGAGGAGAAGGTTTATTTTTAGCTAAGCTTACTGGACCAGGTACAGTTTATTTGCAAAGCTTGCCACTATCACGTTTATCAGATAGGATTCTTGCATCTGCTAGGTTTCATCAAGTAGGTGAGAAACGAGGGTTTGGAGGTATAGGAGGAAGTATTTTAAATGATATATTAGGCGATTAGAAAGTATTAAGATATAGCAAAATAGTAATTGTTATTTACTTTTTACCAAATTTGTGTATAATATATAATAGCATAAAGAGTATAAATAAAGCGTTGAATGAGAATAGTAAGCATATTTTCTGGTAAAAGCGATTCAGGAATGGTGGGAGCCTGAAACCTAGGAATATATTGAATGGACTCATGAGCTTGAGCCTGAAATTTAGTATGGCTCGACGGCTATCACCGTTATTGGATAGAGAGGGTCTTTAGACCAATTAGAGTGGTACCGCGGAATCTACCTTTCGTCTCTTTCGTGAGATGGAAGGTTTTTTTTATTATTTTTAAATGTTTTTTATGAGGAGGAAAAGGAAATGAGTGATAAAAAGGTAATATTTAGTGGAGTTCAACCATCAGGGGAAGTGACAATTGGAAACTATCTAGGTGCTATAAAAAACTGGGTGGACCTGCAAGATGATTATGACTGTTATTATTGTATAGTTGATCTTCATGCAATTACAGTGCCTCAGGAGCCATCAAGTTTAAGAAAAAAAAGCTTAGAATTACTTGCAAAATATATAGCTTCAGGTATTGACCCTGAAAAAAATACTGTATTTATCCAATCGCACGTTAGTGCTCATGCAGAGCTTTCATGGGTGCTTAATACAATTTCATATATGGGACAGTTAAGTAGGATGACTCAGTTTAAAGAAAAGTCTCAGAAAGGAGAGGCAAATTTAAACGCTGGACTATTTACTTATCCTGTATTAATGGCTGCAGACATTTTGTTATACCAGACTAACTTTGTTCCAGTAGGTGAAGACCAGAAACAGCATCTAGAGCTTGCTAGAGATTTGGCTCAAAGATTTAATAGCAAATATAGTGATACCTTTGTAGTACCTGAGCCACTAATATCAAAAGTCGGGGCTAAGATTATGAGTCTTCAAGATCCAATTAGTAAGATGTCTAAGTCAGATGAAGATTTGAATGGTTTTATATCTTTAGTAGATGATGCAGATACAATAAGCAGGAAAATTAAACGTTCTGTTACAGATTCACTGAATCAAGTAAAATATAGTGATGAACAGCCAGGAATTAAGAATTTAATTACTATTTACTCCAAATTTTCTGGAGAAAGTTATGATGTAATTGAACAAAAATATCAGGGAGAAGGTTATGGAAAATTTAAAGCAGATGTAGCAGATGTAGTAATAGAAGGGTTAAGACCTATAAGAGATAAATTTGATTATTTGATGAAAAACAAGGACTATCTTGAAGAAATATATATGCAGGGAGCAAATAAAGCAGAAAAAGTAGCTAGAAAGACATTAAGAAAAGTATATAAAAAAGTTGGTTTTATACCAAGAAAATTTGAATAAAAAATAAATAAATAATCCACTACAAAAGCGTAGTGGATTATTTATTTTAGCGCGTTAACATAAAATAGTAGCGATACATAGTTTTTACCATATATATGGGTACTACCCATTATTCCCTATTAAATGTAAATATTAAGTCTTCAATGTTCATAGTGTTAATGTTATACTTTCATAAAGGCCAGTCCAATATCACTTTTATTTAACATCATCTTGATTAAAAAAGTTATGAGGAGGTTAACTTATGAAAAAGAATTCTAGAAAGATTAAAGTAGTATCTATTTTAACTGCATTATTTGTTGTATCAAGCATAAACATAGCAAATGGTGCAAGCATGTACAAAACTGTTAATACAGACTGCAAAAATACAACGTGGAAATTTTCCAAGGCATATAAAATTGACATACAAGAACTTTTAAATAAGTATAAGATAACAACTACTACATGTCCTGAAAATAAGGGAGAGGTTATAACTGGTAATACTGATAACAAACCATCAGAAAAGCCAGTAGAGAAACCAGCTGATAAACCTGCAGAGAAGCCAGCAGACAAACCTGTAGAGAAGCCAGCAGACAAACCAGCGGACCAGCCAAGTAACAATAATCAAGGTTCTAATTTAGATGATGTTAATTCAATCGAGAAAGAAGTTGTTAGATTAGTAAATGTTGAAAGAGGAAAGAATGGTCTTAAAGCACTTGAGATTGACGCAGAATTATCAAAGGTTGCACGTACAAAATCAAAAGATATGGCAGATAAAGGATACTTTAGTCATACATCCCCAACTTATGGAAGTCCATTTGATATGATGAAAAAATTCGGCATAAAATATTCTTACGCTGGAGAAAACATAGCTAAAGGACAGCCTACAGCAGAAGCTGTTGTAAAAGCCTGGATGAATTCTGAAGGACATAGAGCAAATATATTATCAAAAAACTTCACAAAAATTGGTGTAGGTTATTATAAAGATAGTAAAGGAACTGCATATTGGACACAGATGTTTATTAGACCTTAATGAAAATACCCAAGTCATTTTATATGACTTGGGTATTTTGTTATAGAAATACTATTTTATATTTTTAACAGCTTTCTTTGCAAACTCAGTTGTCACTATTTTTTCATATGGGGCTCTTTCTTCAAGCTGTCCTGCCATCTCCATGATATCCATCATATTATGATTCAATCCTTCTATTAAATGAATAGTATATCGATGTTATATCAAAAAATGATATTTATATTCACTTTTTTCAATTTTACAGATGATAAAATTATAGATATAATCTTATTTGTAAATGATTTTCTTTACAACTTGGAAAATGAAAGTGCATAAGATTAATAGAAGGAACATAAAATATGAAATGTAAAATTATAGTAATCATTGTAATGTTTATATACGGAAGCTTAGGGTTTTTTGTTAAAGGGATTAATTTGACGCTCATAGAGATAGTTTTTTGAGAGCTTGTATTGGAAAATTATTCTTAGTAATTGCGGACTTTTTTATGAAAAAGAAGTACTGCATTAAGTCCTTAAAACAAAATATTGTGCTTCTTGTGATATCAGGAGTAGCTGGTCATTTTTATTCAAGCGTAATTTTAATGAATACACGAATCAAAAACTTATCAGGTTTTGAAACAACAGTAGTTCAACTGATATCTTCTGTGGTTACGCTATTACCAATGATTATCTTTAACAATAGTACTTATATGTCAAAAACAACACTTATAGGCTTACTTTTTATCCTTATTCTTGGGATATTTTATACAGGTATTGCATATTTACTATATTTTCTTTTATGAAAGAATTAAAAGGACAGCCTATTGCTATTTTTCACTATATAGATACTATTTCTGCAATGCTTTTCTCAAATAATTGGAGATACTTTAATCCTGTGTTCTACTTTTTTAAATTTCAAGCGGGAAGTTTGACTTCACCCACTTACAAGTGGAATAAGTTTTAGATGTGATAGATACTAAAAAGTTTTCCATACTTTTAAAAAAGACTAAAGAGTATATAATTTTATATGGGTTCTGGCGTTTCACAAACGCCTATTTAAATTATCGAGGAGGATGAAATGATGGATATTAAATTCAACGAGTTATCAAAAGAAATGTTGCAACAACTTAAAAAAGGTATATTTTTGACGGTGAAAAATGGGAATGAATTGAATACAATGACTATTGGTTGGGGTTCTATTGGGATTATGTGGAACAAACCTATTTTAATGGTTCCAGTACGATATTCAAGATATACCTATGGTTTGATAGATCAGTCTAAAGATTTTACTGTGAGTGTCCCTTTAAAAGGTGATATGGTATCTGAGTTGGCTTATTGTGGTACAAAATCAGGAAGAAATGTAGATAAGCTTAAACAGTTAGGTCTTACCATTGTAGAAGCTAAAAAGGTGAATACACCTATTATTGGAGAATGCCAATTGCATTTTGAGTGTAAAATAGTTTATAAACAAGCCATGGATCCGAAAATGCTAGACAGCGAAATCAAGGACGTAAACTATGCTAATGACAACTTTCATGTACTATATTATGGTGAAATTGTAAGCTGTTATCTTACTAACTAAAACTTTGTAGCGTTAACTAGCATAATAACATTGACGATTTCACCAAATTTGCTAAATAGTTATTAATAAGACACACCAAGGGTCCGTTAAGAATCTCGGGGGTGTAGAAAATGAAAATTATATTATTAGAAAAGTACCATGTATTTATTCACCATTAGATGATATTACTCTATTTCATACGGATCGTGGTAACGAATTCAAAAACAAAATAATAGATGAAGTCCTAGATGCATTTAAAATCAATCACTCTTTAAGCATGAAGTGATGTCTCTATGACAATGCTGTAGCTGAAGCTACTTTCAGGATATTTAAAACTGAATTTGCTAGTAAATATTATTTTGAGAATCTAGAGCAACTAGAAATTATGCTATCTGATTATATTAATTGGCTTAATGATATCAGGATCCACTCAAAGTTAGATTATTTGTAAACTACATAACCTTAAAAAAACTGTCTAAATAAGTGTTGACAATCCATTGCCTTTTTACCTTTTATATACTTTGTGCACAAAAACCTTTTTCACTCAAAATTGCAAAGGAGTCTCAAATAATTGCAACTTGTGTATTCAGTGAAGCGATACTTAGCTATTATAAAATGATTATTTCTTGGTATAATATTCGATAAGTAATTAAATAGTTTTAAGTAAGTTGTATTGGAGGATAAATATGCAAAAAATTATTGTAATAGAGGATACTGAAACTATAAGAGAAGAACTTAAAATATTTTTATCTAAATATGGTTATGAGGTTGATGATCCAGATGATTTTAAAAATATAGTTGAATATATATATAAATCCAATGCTAATTTAATTTTATTAGATATAAATTTACCTGTTTTTGATGGATATCATATATGTAGGGAAGTGAGAAAAAATTCAGATGTGCCAATAATAGTAGTTACAAGTAGAGATAGTGAAATAGATGAGCTTATGAGTATGAATTTAGGTGCAGATGATTTTATCACAAAACCTTATAATACACAAATACTTTTAGCTCGTATTTCAGCAGTTTTAAAGAGAACTTCCAAAAGTAGCCTTAGTGATATATTAGGGTATAATGATATCAAATTAAATTTATTAAATGGTAGTATTATCTATAAAGGAAATACGGAACAATTAACTAAGAACGAAATAAAAATACTTTCTTATCTCATAAAGAACAAGGGAACTATAGTATCGAGAGAAGCATTAATGGAGCATTTATGGAATTCGGATGTTTTTATCGATGATAATACACTGTCTGTGAATATAACAAGACTAAGAAAAACGCTTGAAGAAATAGGTGTAAAAGATGTAATAGAGACAAGAAGAGGTTTGGGGTATATAATGCCATGAACGTAAAGGAGTATTTAAAAGAAAGATTTTTATTCATGTTTATAAATGTTATAGGATATTTTATTTTAGCTTTTGTGTTAGCCATACTAGAAATAAAAGCTATTGTCATATTTTTAATTTTTATTATATGGTTTTTGCCATTAACAATCTATATTAGCATAGAGTTTTTTAAGCATAAAAAACTTTATACTAATATGGAAGAAACATTACAAAGTCTTGATAAAAAGTATCTACTGCCAGAAATCATGGAAAAACCAGACTTTTTAGAAGGAAAACTTTTTTATGATGTACTAAAAGTATGTAATAAGGAAATGCATGAGCATGTAAATTATTATAAAAATCTTCAGTCTGAATATAGAGAATATATTGAGACCTGGGTTCATGAAATTAAAACACCTATTTCATCAAGTATATTGATTATAGAGAATAATAAAAGTCCTATTATGGATAATATAGGTCAAGAAATAAAGAAGGTAGAAGGATTTGTAGAACAGGTATTATACTACTCAAGAAGCAATGATGTCAGTAAAGATTATATAATAAAGAAGTTTAATTTATCAGCAGCTGTAAATAATGCTATTAGAAGAAACTCTAAGGATTTTATAAGTAGAAAGATAAATTTACAATTAGATGAAATAGATGCTATTGTATATAGTGATATAAAGTGGGTGCAATTTATACTCAATCAAATCATAAGTAATTCAATCAAGTATATTAAGTCTAAAGAAGGAAATATAAGAATATATTCAACTAGCAATAAAAATAATGTGGTGCTTACAATTCAAGATAATGGAATAGGAATTTCAGACAAAGATATTAATAAAGTTTTTGAAAAAGGCTTTACAGGAGAGCATGGAAGAAAATATAGTGCATCTACAGGTATGGGATTATATCTTTGCAGAAAACTTTGTGACAAGCTAGGCTTAGAAATAAATATTGAATCTGAATTAGAAGTGGGAACAAAGGTTAATATAATATTTCCATTAAGTGAGTTTAATTTAGGGATTTGAAAAGTGTGAGTTGAAATACTTACACTTTTTTTATTTAAGTTTTTTGATGAATTTGTAATAGGATTTATATCAATGGGAAATGTATAACAAAAGATTATCTTACAAGAATGCAACTTTAATGAAAGCTAATTCGATATGTAGTCTCTTAATAATTCAATATAATAAAATTATAAGGCAACTTCAAAAAACAATTAGTAATCTAAATAGAGTTGAATGGAGGATATGGACATGAAAAATATATTAAGTGTAGAAAATATTGAAAAGTATTATGGAAAAAAAGAAGTTATAACTAAGGCATTAGATGGTATAAGCTTTAAGATAGATAAAGCTGAGTTTGTTGGAATAATGGGACCATCAGGAAGTGGTAAAACTACTTTGCTTAACTGTATTGCAACAATAGATAATGTAACAACGGGAAATATCACTATAAATAATCATGAGGTTACAAAATTAAAATTTAATAAGCTAGATAAATTCAGAAGGGATGAGTTAGGATTTATATTTCAAGACTTTAATTTGCTTGATACATTAACTGGTTATGAAAATATAGCTTTAGCTTTAACAATACAAGAAAGAAAGCCAAAAGAAATAGATAGTTTAATAAAAAAAGTTGCAGAAACCCTTGGCATTTCAGATGTTTTAAAAAAATATCCATACCAAATGTCAGGAGGGCAACAGCAGAGGGTAGCATGCGCTAGAGCAATAGTTACTAATCCATCACTAATATTGGCAGATGAACCTACAGGTGCTTTAGATTCCAAGTCTGCAAGATTACTATTAGAATCTTTTGAGAAACTAAATAGAAGTTTGGAAGCTACTATATTACTTGTAACCCATGATGCTTTCACTGCAAGCTATACTAATAGGATTCTATTTATAAAAGATGGTAAAATATTTAATGAGATAGTTAGAGGGAGTGACTCTAGAAAAGAATTTTTCAATAGAATTATTGAAGTAATGACACTCATGGGAGGTGATGTTAATAATGTATTTTAATATAGCTACTAGCAATCTAAAAAAGAGCTTTAAAGATTATGCAATATACTTTATAACTCTTACATTAGCAGTGTCTATATTTTATAATTTTAACTCAATGAACTCTCAATCAGTAATGCAGGAAATGGATATAGATATCTTAATTCAATCAATATCTTATATATCTATATTTATTTCAGTTGTTTTTGGTGGATTAGTAATATATGCAAATAATGCTCTAGTAAAGAAAAGGAAAAAAGAGTTTGGAATATATACTACATTAGGTATGTCAAAACGAAAAGTATCTAAAATATTAACTTATGAAACTTTTATAGTAGGTATAATTTCATTAGGGACAGGATTATTGCTAGGTGTAATACTATCTCAAGGAATTTCAGTAATTATAGGTAAATTGTTTGAGTTTAACATGGATGAGTATAAATTTATTCTATCTACCGATGCTATTGCCAAAACTATAATATATTTTAGTACAATGTTTATTTTAGTAATGATATTTAATATAGTAGCTGTATCTAAACATAAGCTAATTGATTTGATAAATGCATCAAAGAAAAGTGAAGAAATAAAAACTAGAAACTCTATAATTTCAGTTATAATATTCATTTTATCTATAGTTACTTTATCAAGAGCTTATTATTTAGGATGGAAGTTTGCTTCTAATCCTAAAAGTATTAACTTTCCTCTATCTATAATATTTGGTGGTGTGGGTACTCTATTATTTTTCTTTGGATTAGCTGGATTCACTTTATTTATACTGAAGAAAAACGAACAAATATATTTAAAAAAGTTAAATATATTTGTTATTAAACAATTTAGTAACAAAATAAATACAAATTTTATATCAATGGGAATAATATGTCTTATGCTATTTACTACTATAGTAATGTCATCATCAAGCTTAAGCATTAAGACTCAATTAGAAGAAGAGTTGGGAAAACTACCACCCTTTGATGCTAATATAGAATTAGGTATTAGAAGTGATGACCAAGAAATAAAAGATATAGAAGAGGCTTTAAAAAAGGTGGATTTTAAGCTAAGACAGCCTTCTGAATATGTTGTAGTAGATATATATAGCACAAATATTAAAGTATCTGATTTTTTAAAAGAATATGCAAATGAAGAGCTAAAAGAGAGACTTAAAAAATACGTTGGGAAATTAAGAACTATAGGAGTATCACAATACAATGCAATGAGAAAGTTAAAGGGAGATTCAACAATAGAATTAAAAGAAAATGAAGTTTTATTATTATCAAGGGATAAGGATGAAAATCAAGCATTAAATAATTTAATAAATAATAAAAAAGAAATAATTATCAATGAAAATAAATACAGTCTAAAGATAGATAAACATCTAAAAGATATTGAATATAATTTAATGGCAATAGTACCAGATTCATCTGTAGAAAATATGACTAAAAGTTATTCAACTATGTATATAAATAGTCTTAATGATGTGAACAAACAAAAATTAGAAGAAGATGTTAAAGAGTTAAGAAAAAAATTTGCCAACATAGATTATAATTATGATGAGATTTTAAATAAATATGGTTTTATAATAAGAGCAGAAACCAAAACCCAAGTATATAATGAAACTAAAAATGCTGTTGGAACAAGTTTATATATAGGAATGTATTTGGGATTTGTATTTTTAATAGCTAGTGCAGCAGTATTAGCAATCCAACAGCTTACAGAAGCAAGTGATAGTTCAAATAGATATAAGATACTTAAGAAAATTGGTGTCTCGGATAATATGATAAATAAAACTATATTTACTCAAATTTTAATACATTTTATGGCACCTCTAATGTTAGCAATATCACATTCTATAATGGCATTGGTAATAGTAGGAAAATTGTCCAGAAATGTAGGTCTAGCATTTCTTTTCAAGCTAGGACCAACTATATTTATAACAGGTATTATAGTTATTGGAGTATATGGTTCCTATTTATATGCTGCTTATACTGGATATAAAAATATAATTAAAAATAGTTAACAGAATAACTAATAGTGATTTGCTAGATTATTTAATCTAAATAATGGTACATGATATTAGAATATGCACTAGATATTATAAAGAGGGTGAATGATATGAAAAAATATTTATTTAGTATTATTTTAACAGTAATTAGTATAGGTTGTTTTATTGTATTTAAATTGATAGGTTCTGAGGTTTTACCAGATGGAGCATTGTCTGAACCATTCTTTCTTATTCCAATAGGATTTTTATTTGCAATTATAGCTATTATTTCAGCAGGAATAATCTATATAAAATCTAAAGCTCTTAAAAGCTAACAATCATATTGGAAATATTTTTACCGAACAATATATTAAAAATCCTATGAATTCACTTGTAATTATAAGATTGCTTCTTTGGTCTTGTCAAGAGTAAAATAAACTCGCTACGCTCGCTCTTGACTTAGACCAAAAGCAATCTTTCTATGTAGTTACAAATTCATAGGAATTTTTACTCTCAGAATCCTCTAATTCCAATTTCCTTATTAGCAGGAAAATATGGAATTATGTGTCAATATGACAGAAAGAAAAGCGCAGATACTGTTTGGTCGATTATTTATGATTTGAAGTGTAAACAGATGTGGAGAGTGGAGGGTAATCCTTCAAGAAAAAAGTTTAAAGAAGATACTCGAATGAGATTAACTTAACTGAAACATGTAACAAATCCTCTATTTGGTAAGATGAGCATAAATTGCCCATCAAAACCTGATAAGGTGATTTCGCTGAATAATTTGTTGGCGAGAAATATAATGAAAAATTGAATAAGAATTATGTGAAGATACACATGGAGTGCTGATCACTGCTAAAACGGATTGAGTAGGTGTGGCAGATGTTAAATAAGTAAATTGATAGGAACTGATAAGAGAGAATCTTATTAGTTCTTTTTTATTTGGCTATGTTTTAATACAATGTTGAAATTTAATATATTTTTTGAGGTATGCTATGATTTAGCCAAATTCATTGATTAGGAGGTCACATTATGGCAAGTGTACCATCTTTAATTCAGATATTCAGAAAGTATCGTTAACTGAGCAAAAGCGATTATTTTCTTACTTAGAAGAAATTCTTGTAGTAGGTTTACAAGTAAATCAAGTAACACAGGAAGTTAAAGAATTTAGATTTGCCAAGGGAAAAGTCTATCCTTATTGTAATGCTGAAACTGTATCAAGAAATGGAAAATATAAAGGTAAGCAAAGATATATTTGTAAGTCTTGCAATAAGATCTTTACCGATTATCGAGTACAGTCGGCAATAGCAGAAGAAAATATTAGGAACTTTCAATAATTCGATTAAATCCACATGAAGTATACGAACTTGATATCTAGACACTTAAATGTAAAAGGTTTATGAGTATTATCTTTGAAAGTTTTTTACATTACCATAAGTGTATTACAGATTGTTTAATCAACTTTTTTTATTTTTTGTCGGTATCAACTAATACCCAAGTCATTTTATATGACTTGGGTATTAGTTATATATACTATTTTATATTTTTAACAGATTTCTCTGCAAATTCAGTTGTCACTATTTTTTCATATGGCGCTCTTTCTTCAAGCTGTCCTGCCATCTCCATGATATCCATCATATGATTCAATCCTTCTTCAGTAAGAACAGGGTCAGGCTTCCATGTATCTTGTTCTCTGTATCTATTTATTAAAGTAACTAAAACATCTTTATCAGCATCTGGAAAATGCGGCTGTAAAGCTTCTGCTATTTCTTCAGCTGAGTGAGATTGAACCCATAACATACCTTTGTATATAGCATTTGTAAAACCTTGAATTATTTTTGGATTTTTTTCTATATAGCTTTTTTCGGCACTATAGCAGGTGTAAGGGATGTATCCGCCTTCTTTACCGATAGAAGCTACGATGTAGCCTTTACCTTCACTTTCTAATAATGTTGCAGTAGGTTCAAATAATGTAACATAATCGCCTTCCCCACCAGTAAATGCTCCTGCCATCATTCCAAATTGTATATCAGTACGAACATTTACATCTTTTCCTGGTTGTAGACTATATTTTTTAAGTACGTATTCAAGAGTCATTTCAGGCATACCACCAATACGGCCACCTATTATGGTTTTTCCTTTTAAATTATCAAAAGAAAATCCTTCTTCTTTTTCTCTAGATACAAGGAAAGAGCCATCTTTTTGCGTTAATTGAGCAAAGTTTACAGCATAATCTTCTTTCCCTTGATTGTATACGTATATTGACGCTTCTGGTCCCATAAAACCAATATCTGCTTCTCCGCTCAGTATGGCTGTCATACATTTATCTGCGCCCTGGCCATTAGATAATTCGATATTAATTCCTTCTTCTTCGAAGAATCCATTTGTTATAGCTACATACTGTGGAGCATAGAAAACTGAATGAGTCACTTCCACTAATCTAACGTTAGTCAATCCATCCTTTTGACATCCAGTTATAACTAAACTTAGCATAAGTAGTATTATTAAAGGTATAGAAATAAACTTAAGTTTGAACATATTAACCCTCCTATAAAATAATTGAACACCTTATTTCATTATATTCATCTTGATTATTATGGTTACAAAAGTAATAGAAGGAGTTTTCGCTTACTGAATAGAATATTAAATAAAATGAAAAGCTAGTGTTATAAATAGAATGAAGTATATTATGGGCACGCTTGGTTGCACAAATTTGGTAACTAAAATATAATGATATATAGTATTGTAGAATAATAATGTTGAGCAACAGCAATGAGTATAAAATATGTTTAATGAGGTGTAATATGAATATACCAAATATATTGACGACTTTAAGATTTTTTTTAATACCAGTATTTATTTATGTTTTTTATTCTTCTTTTGATAACAACATAATTTACGCTACTGGAATATTTTTTCTAGCTGGAGTAACTGATGTACTAGATGGATATATAGCAAGGACATTTAATATGGTTACTAAATGGGGAGCAGCACTTGATCCACTTGCAGATAAGTTGATGCAAATAACAGTACTTATTTGCTTCACCGATAAAAAATATTTACCTTTATGGGTTATATTGGTCATTGGTATTAAAGAAGCTTGTATGATTATAGGTGCATTGTTTTTATACTATTCTGTCGATAAAACTGTTATACCTGCAAACAAATATGGAAAGATTGCAACAATATCATTTTACATTGCAATATTTGCATTAGCTTTCAATATAAATCAAACAATTAGTTTTGTTTTCGTTTTATTAGCTGTTGGGCTGACTATTGTTGCTTTTATCAATTATTTTATCGGGTTTAAAGTAATTAACAAAGAAAATAAGCAAATGAAATATATTGACAAATAGAGATGAGTTATATATTATATTAAATAATTATATATTGATAATTACTATGAAGGAGAGGAGTAGGTAAGTATCCTATTAAGAGAGCATGGTCCACAGGCTGTAAGACTATGTTAGGCAATGTTTACTGAAGGTAGCTCTAGAGTATTCAGGCTGAAATAAGTAGGCTTGAACGGGCATATCCGTTATATATGTTGAGAGTTAGATATATTATCATTATATCTAAAATTAAGGTGGTACCGCGAGATAGACCCTTCGTCCTTAAACATTAAGGATGAAGGGTTTTTTTATTATATCTAAAGGATGTGATAGAATGTTCACTTTAGGGGTTATTCTATTTGCTATAAGTGGAATAATAGTCTTTGGGGCTGACAGGTTATTTAAAAGTGGAAAAATTAAGACGATTAAAGGTCTGTTAATAGTAAAAACAACAGGTTTAGCATTAGCAGTAGCTTCTGCATTGATAATGTTTTATGGACAATAAAATTATTTGAAAACAATTTAGATGTTTATAATAAGGAGGGTTTTTAATGAGTGAAAACTTAGCAAAAACGTATAGTCCGAAGGACTTTGAAGAGAGGATTTATAAGTTTTGGAACGAGAATGGTTATTTTAAGGCAGATGTAAATAAGGATAAGAAGCCATTTACTATAATGATGCCACCACCAAATGTTACAGGTAATCTTCACATGGGTCATGCTCTTAATCATACTATTCAGGATATACTTATCAGATGGAAAAGAATGGAAGAATATGAAGCTTTATGGCTTCCAGGAACTGACCATGCAAGTATATCTACAGAGGCAAGAGTTGTAGCTAAAATTGAATCAGAAGGAAAAAGTAAGCATGAGCTTGGAAGAGAGAAATTTCTTGAGCAAGCTTGGGCATGGACAGAGGAATATGGTGGAAATATTAGAAATCAATTAAGAAAGCTTGGAGTTTCATGTGATTGGTCAAAGGAAAGATTTACTTTAGACGAAGGCTTAAGTAAGGCTGTAGAAGAAGTGTTTATAAGACTATACGAGAAAGATTTAATATATAGAGGAGATAGGATTATAAACTGGTGTCCTAGCTGTGGAACAGCATTATCTGACGCAGAGGTTGAACATGAGGAGTCACAAGGAAAGCTATGGCATATAAGATATTCTGTGAAGGATAGTGATGAATATATTGTAATAGCAACAACTAGACCAGAGACCATGTTAGGGGACCTTGCTGTAGCAGTTCATCCAGAAGATGAAAGATATAGTGCATTAATAGGTAAAACATTAATATTACCTTTAGTTAATAGAGAAATTCCAATAATAACAGATGAATATGTTGAAATGGGATTTGGTACTGGAGCAGTTAAGATTACTCCATCACATGACCCTAATGACTTTGAAGTAGGTGCAAGACATAACCTTGGACAATTGAAGGTTATGAATGATGATGGAAGTATCAATGAACACGGTGGCAAATATCAAGGGCTTGATAGATATGAAGCTAGAAAAGAAATGATTAAAGATTTAGAAGAACAAGGATATCTAGTTGAAATTAAAGATCATACTAATAATGTAGGACATTGTGAAAGATGTAATACAGTAGTTGAGCCCATAATATCTAAACAATGGTTCGTTAAGATGCAGCCTCTAATTGAGCCTACTATTAAATCATATAAAGAAGGAGAACTTAACTTTATACCAGATAGATTTGGAAAAATATATCTCAATTGGTTAGAGAATATTAGAGATTGGTGTATATCAAGACAGCTATGGTGGGGACATAGATTACCAGTATACTATTGTAAGGATTGTAATGAAGTTATTGTTTCTAGAGAACATCCTGAAAGCTGTAGTAAATGTGCAAGCACCAATATAGTTCAAGATCCAGATACCTTAGATACTTGGTTTTCTTCGGCACTATGGCCTTTTTCAACATTAGGATGGCCTGAAGAAACAGAAGAGCTTAAATATTTCTATCCTACAGATGTATTAGTAACTGGATATGATATTATTTTTTTCTGGGTTGTAAGAATGGTTTTCTCTGGTATTGAAAACATGGGAGAGATACCTTTTAAGAATGTATTTTTTACAGGACTAGTTAGAGACTCTCAAGGTAGAAAGATGAGTAAATCGTTAGGAAATGGTATTGATCCACTTGAGTTAATCGAACAATACGGTGCTGATGCACTAAGATTCTCATTAGTTACTGGTAATACGCCTGGAAATGATATGCGATTCTATATTGAAAGAGTTGAATCAAGCAGAAACTTTGCTAATAAATTATGGAATGCTACAAGATTTGTTATTATGAACTTAGCTGATAACATAATGGATGAAAATAAAGCTAGAGAATTCTTAAAAGAAGAAGATAAATGGATTATTTCAAGAGCAAATGATGTTGCAAAAGATGTAACTGAAAACTTGAATAAATTTGAACTAGGTATAGCTGCTCAAAAAATATATGACTTTACATGGAATGAGTACTGTGACTGGTATATAGAAATAGTTAAGCCAAGACTTTATGGAGAAGATGGAGAAGATAAAGATACTGCAAGATTTACGTTAATTACAGTTTTAAAAATAATATTAAAGCTTCTACATCCATTTATTCCTTATATTACTGAAGAAATATGGGATCATCTTCCTGGTAAAGATTCAGCTTTAATTATTGAAAAATGGCCTGTATATGATGAAGCTAATGATTACAAGGAAGCTGAAAGAAGAATAGAGTTTATAATGGAAGCTGTTAAGAATATTAGAAATATCAGAGCAGAAATGAATGTAATCCCATCAAAGAAAGCAAAAGTTATTTTTGTTACTATTAATGAGGAAATAAAAGGTATATTAAATAATGGTGCTGGATACTTTACAACTCTTGCTTCTGCTTCAGAAATAGAAGTTAGAGATAACAAGGATGGTATTGGAGAAGATGCAATGTCAGCTGTAGTTGAAGGCTGTGAGATATTCCTTCCGTTAGAAGAGCTTGTTGATATTGAAATAGAGATTGAAAGGCTTGAAAAGGAAAAAGAAAGATTAGAAGGCGAGCTAAAAAGAGTTCGTGGCAAATTATCTAATCAAGGATTTATAAGTAAGGCTCCACAAAAAGTTGTTGATGAAGAGCGAGAAAAAGAATCAAAATATCAGCAAATGATGGAAAAGGTAGTAGAAAGACTAGACAGTTTGAGAAAATAAGAATATTAAATGATAAAAGATAAGGTTGCATCCTTATCTTTTATTTCATTTTTTTAATATTTATAAAAATGAAACTGATTTTCTAATTGCTGATATAGTGGTAAAATTAGATATAAGGGGGGATATCATGAAGAACACAAAGAAATTGGCAGTAAAGACACTAGTATTTTTTCTCGTCGTTTTCTGTATAATCGCTTTTATCCATATTAATGAAAATGTTAGAGTGGCTACTATGCAGCCTTCACCAAACTGGAGCAGAAGCTTTCAATTGACAAGCAGCTCATACAATAGAGAAAGCATGGTTCAATATTCTGATAAAGGATATATAGTATTTGTGTCTCCTAGTAAAGATGGCGCTGGAGAACTCATAGTATCTAAGCTTGATACTGAATTTAATAGAATTGAAGAATATGAAGTAGAAATGCCAGAGTTTAATTTTAATAATATTTACTCAGATGATATTATATTTAAAAATAATGAAATTTACTGGAGAAACTATAAAGATAATAATTTATATTTAGCAAAATTTGATGAAGACTATAGAAATATAACTAGCACAAAAATAATGGAAGATGTTAATAGTTTTTATGTTGAAGGAGATAAGAACAGATCATATTTAGTAATTGCTAAATTGGATGGTTCAATAGAACTATTTACTAGGGAAACTGATATTTTTACAAAGATAGCTAGCCCTGGAGACTTGAAGAGTGTAAATAAAGTAAAGTTGCTGCAATATAATAACAAGCTTTATTTACAGAGTATAGTACAAGCTGATGATACTTATCAGAAATCAGTTTATATTACAGAATATACTGATAATAAATGGGGTAGCTCTCTGTTTTTAAATTCAGTTAATGAATTTAGAAATAAAATAAAAGATATAGATATCGCTGTGGATAATACTCATGTATACTCTTTAGTAACAACGCAGGGTGATGAAAAATACCAATATACATATATTATAGATGGTTACAATCATGAAAATAATAAACAATTTAATACTTTAGAGCTTGCATGGGCAACTGACATAAAGGTATATAATTTTTCAAGTGAGCCAGTTTTAATAAGCAGCAAAGATGAAGGTATAGAGATCTTTACTACAGCTCCTAGCAACTTAGATACTAGAGCAAGCAACTCTAACGTATTAAAAATGTTACTGACACCTGATGGACTAAAAAATGCAGTTTTAGTGTCAAATACAAATAAATGGTCTAGTCATGTTGGGTTGATAGATATTGATAATAGTAGGTATGTATTTTGGAATGAAGCTGGTGGATTTAATAATACTGCTGTTAAAGGGGCTAGTGATAAGGCATCTATTATAGAAAAATCAACTGCTCCCAAAAAGGATGATATAAAATTAGCATTAGGAGAAGAAGTTCCTGCTCTTTCACATCTAATTATACTTTGCTTTGGAGCTAGATTTTTCAACCTATTGCCAGCTTTAATTTGGCTATTATGCATATTCTTTTTTAATGAAAAAGTAGAAAATAAATATTACGTAGTTTTGTTTATAGGATTAGTAATCTATCTTGGCACTGTACTTTCAACGATGGACTTCTATTATAATTATAAAAGTATTGCTATTATGCCTCAGATACTTAGATTTTCTGGAGCTCAATATATAATACCTGTAATATTGACAATACTAGGAAGCATCTTTGCTTTTATTTATAAAAACGAGAAAGAATATCCTGAGGCTTATAAAGTCTACGCTATGTATATTTTGTTCAATCATATACTAATCAATTACTTATATGCTCCATATCTTTTTTAAGCACTAGGTTCTCCTAGTGTTTTTTCATGTATGCCTTGTATTGAATAAAAATTCGGTATAAAATAAAAGATATTACTAAAACAGGAGTGATAGCATGGATTACAATGAAGCATTAGAATACATTCATGGAACAAAAAAGTTTGGAAGTAAACTAGGATTAGACAATATAAGGGAGTTATTAAATCTATTAGATAATCCACATAAAAGACTAAAATTTATTCATATAGCTGGTACAAATGGAAAAGGCTCTACTTCAGCATATACAACAAGTATGCTTGCTGAAGCAGGATATAGGGTTGGGTTATTTACTTCTCCATATTTAGAAAGATTCAATGAAAGAATCAGAATAAATAATGATGATATTAGTGATGAAAGTTTATCTGATATTACGTTAAATGTAAAAGAAAAGGTAGAAGAAATGCTTAAAAGGGGATTTAATCACCCTACAGAATTTGAAATAGTAACTGCTATTGCCATGCAATACTACATGGAGGAAAATGTAGATTTTGTTGTTCTTGAAGTAGGTTTGGGAGGAAGATATGACTCTACTAATGTTATTGAGGACTCAGTAACATCTATAATAACTACTATTTCTATGGATCATGTTGATATACTTGGTGATACCCTAGGAAAGATTGCCTATGAAAAGGCAGGCATTATAAAAGAAAATGGATATGTAATATGCTATCCACAGCAAGATGAAGCACAAAGTGTAATAGATGAGGTTGTAAATGAAAAGAAAGCAAAATTAGAAATAGTGGCAGTTGATAATATTAATGTAAAGGAAATATCAGAATATGGATGTAAATTTGACTTTAAATATAAGAAGGATATATTAAGAGATCTTGAAATTCAGCTAATAGGCAAACATCAGGCTTTAAATGCATCTACAGCATTAACTGCTATATTAGGATTAAAAGATAAAGGTATAATTAAAATCAATGAAGCTGATATAAGGAGAGGTTTGAAGACTACAAAATGGAGTGGAAGATTAGAGGTTTTAAGAAGAAAACCGGGATTTTTAATAGATGGAGCTCATAATATACAAGGTATTCAAGCATTAAAAAATACTTTAAAAGATTTGTTTAACTATAGAAGACTTATTTTAGGTATAGGTATTCTAGCTGATAAAGATGTTGAAAATATGATTTCAGAGCTGGTACCTATTGCAGATCAAGTTGTTGTTACTGAGGCTAATATTTTTAGAGCATTAAAGGCTGAAGAGCTAGGAGAGCTAATTGAAAAATATAATAAAAATTATGTAGTTGAAAGAGATATAGATAAAGCTATTGATAAAGCATTTGAACTAGCTGACGATGATGACTTAATTGTATTTTCAGGTTCTTTGTATCTAATTGGAGATGTAAGAAGAATCGTTACAAATAAATAGTTATTATTTCCTCCTCTTTGAATAAACTATTAGTATATTTATTGAGGAGGTTTTTATGTCTATTATAGAGTTCAGACCTTATAAAAGACTAGAAGATAAAGAACTAATAATAAGAACATATAGGATAATGGAGATGATGAGGTTAGCATCAGATGAGGAAGATGAAGAAGCATATAATAGAGAAGTACTAGTATTCAATGAGATGATAAAAGAAATTAGATTAAGAAACCTTAGAAATGAAATAGACATATTCGTAAATACATTGTTTCATTTTTAATAATAGATGCTGTTATAGCATCTATTTATTTTACGAAATATATTAAGGTAAAAAATTCCTTAACAGCAATAAATATACAACATTAAATAGTATACTTTGTTTGATACTATCTATAAATGATAGAGAGGTGGATATATGGAACGACTAACAGATTTTTTTAAAAGTATTAGTGATTTCTTATGGGGAACTCCTTTACTAATACTATTATTAGGAACTGGCATTTTTTTGACATATAAGCTTAAATTGATTCAGGTAAGAAAAATATTTTCTTCATTCGCTTTACTTTTCAAGAAAAATGAGGGAGAAGGTGACATTTCCCCATTTCAAGCTCTTACAACTGCATTGGCAGCGTCTATCGGTACAGGTAATATTGTTGGAGTAGCTACAGCAATAGCTGCTGGAGGTCCTGGAGCTTTATTTTGGATGTGGGTAACAGCAGGTTTTGGAATGGCTACTAAATATTCAGAGGCAGTTCTAGCTGTTAGATATAGAGTAAAGAAGGACAGTGGGGAAGTAGCTGGAGGGCCAATGTATTATCTAGAGAAAGGGTTAAATCAAAAATGGCTAGGAATATTATTTGCTTTTTTTGGCGCAATAGCATCATTTGGAATAGGTAATATGGTACAAGTTAATTCTATAGCTGACGCATTAAATGCAGCGTTTAGAGTGCCTCCATTAATTACGGGAATTACAGTAGCTATAGCGACAGCTGCGGTAATAATTGGAGGAATCAAAAA
Source organism: Brassicibacter mesophilus (assembly GCF_050433385.1). Lineage (NCBI taxonomy): Bacteria > Bacillati > Bacillota > Tissierellia > Tissierellales > Thermohalobacteraceae > Brassicibacter > Brassicibacter mesophilus. The sequence continues at coordinate 35,492 of NZ_JBNPXI010000017.1, read as the reverse complement.
TATCGGAAAAGTTACAGGATTTATGGTGCCTATCATGGCAGGAGGGTACATAGTTGGTTGTATAGTAATACTACTTTTTAATATCACATCAATTCCAGAAGCATTTAGGCTAATATTTAAAAATGCATTTACCGGAACAGCAGCTTTAGGAGGTTTTGCAGGATCTACAGTGATGATGGCTATAAAGAGTGGAGTAGCTAGAGGGATTTTTTCAAACGAGGCAGGACTTGGAAGTGCTCCAATCGCTCAGGCGGCTGCTCAAACTAATGCTCCTGCTCAACAGGGACTTGTATCTATGCTTGATACATTTATTGATACTATAATAGTATGCACGTTCACTGGGCTAGTTCTTATCACTACAGGAGCTTGGGAAAGCGGATTAAATGGAGCAGAGCTGACTGCTCAAGCATTTAATAGAGGGTTACCCGGATTTGGAGGATATATAGTTACCTTTGGGATAATATTTTTTTCATATTCTACTATCTTAGGATGGAGCTATTATGGAGAGAAATGCTTAGAGTATTTAACTGGACATAAGGTAGTAACAATATACAGGATAATATATGTAGGTGTAATCATAGTTGGAGCCATTTCAAAACTTAATCTTGTATGGAATCTTGCTGATGTAATGAATGCATTAATGGCTTTTCCAAACCTTATAGGTCTTATAGGATTAAGTGGTATTGTTGTTAATGAGACTAAAAAACTTTCTAGTTCATAATAATAAATATATTAATTATAAGAAGACTATATAAGCACATTATTGCATTGTAGTCTTTTCATTTATTAAAAATAAATATCACTTTATCACCTAAAAATCATAGTATGCATAAACTGTTATATGAGTTGAATGTGCGATAGAGGTGATAAACAATGGAATTGCTAGACAATAAGTTGATAGTTGCTAATACAGGAGGGGATTCATTAAATGTAGTTGATTTAAAAGCTAATTGTATTTCAGATACAATATACCTATGCTCTCGGGTAAACTTTAATAAATGCAATAGAACGATTTCAGATGGGCCATATATAGGACCACATCAGGTAATACTTGGAAAAGATAAAAAGTTATACTCTGTAAACTCATATGATAATAGTGTTTATAGAATAAATATGTGTAGCAAAGAAGTAGAGGAAGCTGTGTTAGTAGGAAGTTTTCCAAGTCATATTCAAATGGCTAATGGAAACATTTTTGTTACGAACAGTGATTCTAACTCAATTTCAATTATTGATGAAAAGGAATTTCATATTATAGAAAACATACCTGTTGGAGAAAAGCCACATGATATAAAAATTGATGAAATTAATAATACTATATATGTTGCTAATAATAATGGATATAGTATAAGTATAATTGATATGAACAAAAGTACTGAGCAACATATTAGCTTGAAATATAATCCTCTGCATATTGCTATTATAAATAAAACTATGGTTATTTTATGTCCTCCTTCAAATGGAATGCTGTGTAGTAAAATATTAATATTGAATTTAACAAATAATGAAATAATTAAAGATATTGAAATAGATGGAGTTATATTTGATATGACTATATCACAAGATGAAAATATAATTTATGTTACAAATGCAGAAGATGGATGTATATATATAATAAACATTAATTATGGGAAAATCATTAGTAAGCACCATATAGGTGGAATGCCTAACAATATTGTTTTTCATGATGGCAAAATATTTGTATCGGATGCTCTTGAAAACAAGCTTACAATTTTTGATTGTAATTATTATGTAATTATTGATAGTATAAATGTAGGATTAGAGCCATCAGGGTTGACAATAATATAGAACGTAGGAGGTAATAAATGAGCGATAAACAATGGTATAAAAAAAGTATTGATAAACTGAAAGATGAACTAAAGGTTGATATAACTAAAGGGCTTAGTGACAATGAAGTTAAAAAAAGAAGAGATGAGTTTGGAGAGAATCAATTGAAATCAAAAGCTAAAGTCTCACTTTTTAAAAAATTTATATCTCAGTTTAAAGATTTCATGGTAATTATATTAATCCTAGCAGCCATAGTTTCTGGGCTGTTAGGCGAGATTAGTGATAGCATTATTATTCTGATTGTTGTATTATTAAATGCAATGCTAGGTGTTATACAAGAAAATAAAGCAGAGCAATCATTAGAAGCATTAAAAAGTATGTCAACTCCAATAGCAAAGGTGGAAAGAAATGGAAGAAAGATGGAAGTGAAATCTTTAGAAGTAGTACCTGGGGACATAGTTATATTAGAAGCAGGTGATTTTGTACCTGCTGATGGAGTTTTATTTGAAAGTGCGAGTCTTATGATCGAAGAATCAGCATTAACTGGCGAATCTTTGCCTGCGGAAAAAAGCATTAATATACCAGAAGGAGACAATATACCTATTGGTGATAGAAAGAACTATGTTTATTCTTCCAGCTTAGTTACTAATGGAAGAGGAAAAATAATAGTAACATCTACTGGAATGAACACTGAAATAGGGAAAATAGCTACAATGCTTCAAAATGAAGAAGAAATGAAGACTCCATTACAAGAAAAATTAGACGAACTTGGTAAGTTATTAGGAGTTGCAGCGTTGATAATATGTGGTATTATTTTTGTATTAGGGTATACACAAAATAGGCCTGTTTTTGAGATGTTTATGACATCTGTTTCTTTAGCTGTTGCAGCTATACCTGAAGGATTACCAGCTATAGTTACTATTGTTTTATCAATAGGTGTTCAAAAGATGATATCAAAAAATGCAATAATTAGAAAGCTACCTGCTGTTGAAACGCTAGGCACTGCATCTGTAATATGCTCAGATAAGACAGGAACTCTTACTCAAAATAAAATGACAGTAACAAAGCTTTATACATATGATAAATTAATTGATATTAATGATGCGAACTTAAACGATGATAAAGAGCTTATGGCGTTAAAGATTGGAGTATTGTGTAATGATGCATCAATAGAAGAAGATGAAGGTGAAAAGAAAACCATAGGCGATCCAACAGAGATAGCGCTTATTGTTGCAGGATATCAGCATGGATTATTTAAAAATGAGCAAGAGAATCGACACAGCAGAGTAAGCGAAATACCTTTTGACTCAGATAGAAAACTTATGACAACTATAAATGAAATAGAAAACGGATATAAAATTTTTACTAAAGGTGCATTAGATACTCTGCTTGATAGATGTGATAGAATACTTATACATGAAGGCATATCACATCTTTCAGATGAGATTAAGGAAAATATTAAGAGTATTAATGAACAGATGTCTGCTGATGCATTAAGGGTTATTGCACTTGCATATAATGATATTTCTGTAGTTCCAGAAAAACTGGAATCAGAAAAAGTAGAAAACAATTTAATTTTTGTTGGAATGTCAGGTATGATAGATCCTCCAAGAGAAGAAGCAAAGCTTGCTGTACAAAAAAGTAAAGCTGCAGGTATTAGGCCTGTTATGATTACAGGTGATCACAAAACTACTGCTATGGCAATAGCGAAAGAACTGGGGATTCTTGCAGAGGGACAAATAGCTATAGAAGGAAAAGATATTGAAAATATAAGTGATGAGGAACTTTATAATGGTGTAGAAAAGTATTCCGTATATGCAAGGGTTTCGCCAGAGCATAAGGTAAGGATTGTTAAAGCATGGCAAAATAAAGGTAGGATAGTTGCAATGACTGGAGATGGAGTTAATGATGCTCCTGCTCTAAAACGTGCAAATATTGGTTGTGCAATGGGGATAACTGGAACTGATGTATCTAAAGAGGCGGCAGATATTGTTTTAACAGATGATAATTTTGCTACTATTGTGTCTGCTGTAGAAGAAGGTAGAACTATATTTGACAATATTAAAAAATCTATACATTTTTTATTATCATCAAATACAGGAGAAATAGTTGCTTTATTTGTTGCTATATTGCTTAAGTACCCTATACCTTTATTGCCAATACATATTCTTTGGATTAACTTGGTAACTGACAGCTTACCTGCATTGGCTTTAGGTGTTGATCCAGCAGAAAAAGATATCATGAAAAGAAAGCCTAGAGATCCTAAAAAGAGCATTTTTAGCGATGGTCTAGGAATTATGATTGGTTTTGAAGGATTAATTATAGGTGTTCTAACAATATTAGCCTTCAAAATTGGATATAGAATAAACTTAGATACAGGAAGAACTATGGCGTTCATTACTCTTAGTCTTGCACAACTTATCCATACATTTAATGTAAGGTCAATTGATAGCTCTGTATTTAAGGTAGGATTGGGTACAAATAAAAAATTAATTGCAGCAAATTTTACTTCGTTAATTTTGATGTTGTCAATTGTTGTTGTACCAGTGTTGAGAAAGCTGTTTAAGCTTACTGTATTAAATTTACAACAATGGAGTGTAGTAATAGCTCTTTCTATATCGTTACTAGTTGTAGTAGAAATTATTAAGTTAATTAAAAACAGATAAATAAATAACTGGAGATAACTCCAGTTATTCTTCTATTAGAAGCTCTAAAACCTTTTTATATATATCTTGGGGAGCTTCTTTCCAATTATTGCATATCAGTTTCGCTTGCTTGTTTGATACAACATTAAGAGATAGATTAAAAAGGGTTATGTCCTTTTCAATTACTCTTAGATTCACTATGTATTCGGAATCATGCTTTTTATAATAATTTCCGATTATTTGTGTATCTTTAATCATTTCTTCTTTTTTCTTTTCGTATTTTTTATCAACTTCATCCTTTAAGCTTTGAGGTATCCTATCGTTAAAATAATTTAAAGTATCTTTACCTGCTTTAGAAAGATGATAAAACTCATGGCCATCTTTCGTAGAAAACTCGATAAATTTTGAGTTAACAAGCTCGCTTATAAATTGCTGAGCCATAAAATAATTCATGTAGTTATTTTCTAATACAAACTGAGTAATTTCTGAATTATTCATTGGAATATCTACTTTATCTAGTATGTATAATATGAGGAGCTTATACTGAGCTAGTTCTTTTGTATTTTCTGTAAACATTTTAACACCTTCTTAATCTCGTTATACTATGAATTATATCATATAAAAAAAGAGAAGTGGTATAAAACCACTTCTCTTTTTTTATTTAATTATTTACCTGACATTGTTCTTTCAGCTTGTTCTATTAACCTTTTTACCATATATCCGCCAACATAGCCGTTTTGTCTTGAGCTTAAGTTTCCTTTATCGATACTTTCATAGTTTGATAGTCCTAATTCAGATGCAATTTCAGTTTTCATTTGATTTAGAGCCATTCTTGCCTCTGGTACAACTATTCTATTTGTTCTTGCCATTATTCTCCCTCCAAATAGATTTTTATTTCAACATCTTATTGATGTTGTATTATTAATATAACCGATAGATAATGTATATATGCTAGGAAATAAAATAAAATAGGTATATTATATAGTAATAATGCATAGAATTAATAATTTAGGAAAAAAATGATTTTTAATTAATCGTGAATATTATATATAATTAATATAAAGCATGAAAAATGGAGGGCGAGAATGGATTTCTTACAACAAACTATTATAAACAAATGCAAAGAAATGGGAGCAGCGAAAATAGGATTTGCAAACCTAGAAGGGTATATTCCAGACCAATTTAAACATTTAAAAACAGGGATATCCGTAGCTGTAAGACTATCTGATCAAATAATGAACGATGTACTAGATACACCAACTCATACGTACTATCATCACTACAGAACTGTTAATTTTCTCATCGACCAAATAACCTTGCAGATAACCACAATACTTCAAAATTCTGGATATTTAGCAATGGCTATACCTGCATCTCAAACTGTTAAAACAGAAAAAGACACTTTTACAGGACTTTTTCAGCATAAAACTGCTGCAACATCAGCAGGGATAGGGTGGATAGGTAAAAATGCTTGTTTAGTTACTGAGGAATTTGGGCCAAGAGTAAGATTAGGAACTGTTTTAACAAATATAGAGCTAGAATATAATGAACCAATAATTAGTTCATTGTGTGGCAACTGTAATATATGCATGAGTATATGTCCTGCAATGGCAATAAAAGGTAATTTGTGGAGGAGAGGTATTGGTAGAGAAGAACTATATGATGCTTTTGCATGCAGTAATCATATGAGTGAAAAATATAAAGATATTGGACGTGGTTCTGTATGTGGGTTATGTATATCAAGGTGTCCGAGGGGAAATAAAGTAATTAGATAAGACGGTCAAACATGACCGTCTTTCTAAGTTAATTTATGCTTTATTGGAACTTTGACGTCTTTTCTTATACCATGCTTATGAACACTGTTTAACTGAGCTTTCTGTGACTTTGCTTCTCTGTGATAATGTCTTTCATCATTTGTAATGTTAAGTGCAGAGTATTCAACAGTATGGCCTTTTACATTAGTGAATGTGCTTTTTCTGATTGACAAAATATCACCTCTTATCTTTAAGACATGAGATTACATAATAATATCCTGTCACATATTTATTTTAACCATATATATTTATAAAATACTGTAAAAATTAGCTATACTATCAACTAGATTATTTTTAAATTCTATCATATAATTATTGTATAACAAGAGAGGAGGATTATATTGAAAAAATGTTCTAAGTTATTTGCAACAATGTTAGTAGCTGTTGTTTTTGCATCTGGATGTACAAATTCAGTTGATGTATCAAAGGCCGATAATAATACAGATATACAAGACAATAGTGGACAAGCTAATGAAAGCTTACAGATTAATAACGACAAAGAAAAAGAAGATGAAAATGATAACCAACAAACTCTAGATCCTAAAGAAGCAATAGACTTATCACTCAAACCCAATGAAGCAGGACAAATAATGGTACTTATGTATCATGGAATAGATGAAACAGAGGCAACTTGGGTGAGAACTCCAGACAACTTTAGAAGAGATTTACAGACATTGTATGAAAAAGGATATAGACCAATAAGCTTAAAAGACTTTGTTTCGAATAATTTCGAGGTTGAAGCAGGATATACACCTTTCGTATTGACTTTTGACGATGGCAATCAAAATAATTTTAATATTATAGAGAAAGATGGACAAAAAATTATTGATCCTAATTCTGCTGTTGGGATAATGGAAGAGTTTAAGAAAGAGCACCCAGATTTTCCTCTAACAGCAACGTTTTTCGTTTTTGGTTCTAATCCTTTTAGGCAAAAAGAGCTTGTAGAGTATAAACTCAATTATTTAGTTGAAAATGGTTATGATGTGGGAAACCATACACTAGGTCATAATAACATGACTGATATTGATGATCCACAGAAAATACAAAAAGTTATTGCTGAACAAGCAGACTACCTAGAGAGTATGTTGTCTGACTATAAGATTGACACTTATGCATTATGTAATGGCGGAAGACCAAAGAATAAAGATTATTACCCTTTACTCCAAAAAGGACAATTTAATGAAAAAGAATATAATAACGTTGCTGTTTTGAATGTTGGCTGGGATCCTTCTGTGCCACCTGTTGACAAGAATTTTGACCCTCATGCGATACATAGAGTCAGAGCTAGCGAAACAAATGTCGATGGTGTGGGATTGTATGATTGGTTATCAGTATTTGAGAAAAATCCTATGAGGCGATATATAAGTGATGGTAATGTAGATATAGTTACGGTACCTAAGACATTAGAAGAAAAAGTTGATAAAGAGAAGCTTAATGGTAAAGAACTATATATCTATGATGAAACTGTAAAGGAATAGGATATCCTATTCCTTTACTATTTTTTTTGACATATTTACTAAAATAGATGAAAAAGGGAGTAATAGGAATGTTGTTAAAGTATTGAAAAGAGTATGCGCATTTGCTATCTGTCTTGAAGGGTTTAAAGGAGATAGCACTAAAACCAGATCATAAAGACCATCAATAAGAAAATAAAAAGCAAAGACACCAATGATGTTAAACAAAATATGAATGAAAGCTGCTTGTTTTCCTATGCGATTTGTGGCTATGCTGCCTATCAGCGTATCTACACATGTACCTATGTTTTGTCCCAGCATAATTGGTATAGCTGTTTTTACTGAGATTATTTCACTTGAAGCCATTATCTGGAGGATAGCTATACCTGTACTACTACTTTGTAGAATGGCTGTAGTAAATATGCCAGCTAAAATAGCAAGTATATTATTGCCACTTAAGTATGTAACTAGATTAAAAAATTCTTTTGAAGATTTGATAGGTGAAATAGAAAACGAAATGATATCCATACCACCATAAATAAGTGATAAGCTAAACAATAACTTTGGCAGCACTTTATAATGACTTTTTCTAAAAATAGGGAATAATATAAGGCCTGCGACAAATAAGTATAAGGGTAAATTTTCAAACTCAAAGGCTATTAATTGAGCAGTTAATGTTGTTCCAATATTAGCTCCCATTATTATTGGAGCAGCATTATATATATTAAGGAGGTTACTGTGAACAAGACTAATGATAATAATCGTTGTTGCACTACTGCTTTGAATTAGCCCTGTCATAGTTGCTCCGATTAAAACTCCGCTTGTTTTTCTGGAGGTGAGTTTATTTATTTTAGTTTTTAATCGTGATGTTACTACACCCTCAAAAGCTTTTGACATAATTCTTATCCCTATTAAAAAAACAGATAAGCCAAGAAGCGAGCCTAACAAAATCATATACTTACCTCCTACTTGCATTGTACATAATTAATATATATGTCTATGTACCTAAACAAATACAAGGTATTGAAAAGTAATGAAGTTTTATTATCTTTTTCCTATGGATTCTCCCATACACACTTTAGTTTCTAGCCCGTCATTTGTATTGTTAATGATATCATCATCTATTGTTATATATCCTTTCTTAATAAACATAATTACTGTAGAGCCTCCAAACTTGAAGTAGCCCTTTTCAGCTCCTTTACTTACTTTTTCATATGGCTTATATGTTTGAATGATGGAGCCGACACATGTAGCTCCTACTTCTATTAAAACAATTGTGTCAAAGTTCTCAGATTCAAAAACAGTTATTTCACGTTTATTTTGACAATATACTCTTTCGACATGTTTTAGTGCTATAGGGTTAACAGAATAATAATGTCCCTTTATTTTTATTGATTCACGAGGTATACCACTATCAGGGAAATGAAATCTATGATAGTCAGAAGGACATAGCCTAACAACTATACAACTGCCGCCATCATATTTTTTTGCAAGAGTAATGTCATTAAAAAGCTCATGCAAGGAATAATGGAATCCTTTTACCTGAATGATTTTATTCATATCAATATCATGATATCCAAAAACTCTTCCATCTGCTGGAGATACAATAGTATTTTTATTAAAGTTTATAGGACGGGCTTCTTTTTTTAATTTCCTTGCAAAAAAATCATTAAAGGTATTAAAATTGGATATATCTTCTATCTCGGCTTCGCTCATATCTATTCCTAGATTGTCAATAAAATTAGGTATTTTTTTTGAACTGAACCTCCAGTCTTGCATACTACCATAAAATCTAGAGAAAACTTTCTTTTTTACTATACTTTCTAATAATCCTTTTCCAATGCTAGTTTCATTAATCCATCTTAAGAACTTTTCACCAGCTATTATTTCTTTTTCCTTTTTGCCTGTTTTTCTATCTATATAATAGACATCCATTAATATCATCCTTTAAATTGTATATTTAGTACTTACAACTATATTAGCATATAAATATATACTAACTCTACAAGCAATTACCGAATATTTTTTATCAAATTTAAAACAATAATTATTATAGATAATAATTATTATGTAAAAGGAGTTGAAAAAATTTGAATAAAAAAATGAATCCTGATCAACTTAGAATGCATGTAAGAGAATTTTTAAGTGAACATAAAGAAGCTACTATTGCTACATCTATGAATAATTTGCCAAGATGTAGTCCAGTTCAATATTTTTTAGGAAATGACTTGGATGTTTATATTATATCTGCAGGCGGTGACAAGTTTGCTAATATACGAGATAATCCAAATGTATGCATGCTAGTAAATACAGAGTATATAAATTATAGGCAGATAAAGGGAGTACAGATATTTGGACATGCAACAACAAGTATAAATAAACCTGACATTAAAGAGGAGGCAAAAAGATATTGTCCTGATGCTCACTTAGTAGAATACGAAGAAGATTCTTTGTATTTTATAAAAATAGTACCAGAAAAGATTATTTATCTAAATTCTTTAGGAGATGGCAATCGTACAAAACAAGTGCTTTATCAAAATGAAATAATTGAAAAGCCAGATAAGGTTATGTCTATACATTAGTAAGAAATGCTGTGATAATCACGGCATTTCTTATTTTAAAATTAAAAATTTGATTGGTAAAGTACTCTCAAAAAATAGTGTAATATTAGTAAAAATAACGAATAGATTATATTAGAATGACTTTACTAGGAGGGATCAAATGAAAATCTATATATTAGACAGGGATTTAGCGTTAAAGATTTTAATTGTTTGTTTGCTTATCTGTGCTTCATTCCTATATACAAATCTATCAGATGATAATGAGATTGCTGGTGTTTTTTCAACTAGAAAAGAGCTGCCTATTTACTGTGTTGACACTCAGGCGAAGAAGATAGCCATAAGTTTTGATGCAGCATGGGGTGATGAATTTACTGAAGAGATACTTAATATTCTAGACCAATACGATGTAAAAACAACATTTTTCTTAGTTGATTTTTGGGTAAATAAACATCCAGATATGGTGAAGAAGATTGATGAAAGAGGCCATGAAATAGGTAATCACTCAACAAATCATCCATATATGTCAAAGCTCAATGAAAATCAAATTATCGAAGAACTAAAAAATACTGAGCAGAATATTCAGAAAATTACTAGCAAAAAGACTGTATTATTTAGACCTCCTTTTGGTGATTATAATGACAGACTTATTAAGACATGCGAAGAAAATGGTTATTATGTTATACAATGGGATGTAGACTCGCTTGATTGGAAGGAGTTGGGTGTTCAACCTGTTGTAGATAGAGTTACAAGAAATGTAAAAAATGGTTCTATTGTACTATTCCATAATAATGCAAAGTATGTAACACAGTATTTACCACTTGTTTTACAAAAACTTAAGGCTCAGGGCTATGAAATTGTACCTATTTCTGAATTAATATATAAGGATAATTATTACATAGATAGTACTGGTAAACAAATTAAAAAATAGGGAAAGTAAGACTTTGTGACGTCTTACTTTCCCTATTTTTATGATCTTCCTAAATGTGTATATTTACTATCGGAATCTTTATTTACCATTTTAGTTATATGATCAGCTTTCTCATGCATATCAAATTTCATCTCTTCTGCTAGCTCTTCTTTAAATCTTTGGAAAGCTTCCCTAGCATTTGGCGAAAGATTTTTATTTTTCAATTTTATCACCTCTTCCATTATTCTTTGTAATGTGTTATTAATTTATAATTGTAAATAATGGTATGAATACAATATGTTTTTTTGCTAATACATAAAAAATACAACTGATGTGAAATATAAATGTATATTAAATTAAGCTATTGTTTTCAGATATCATATGGAAGAACGAATTTTACTATTAAAGGAGAGCAATAGACAATGAAAATAGATGGAATTAATATTAATGGAATTACTTCTGATTCAAGAAAAGTGAAAAAAGGATATGCATTTGTTGCAATAAAGGGTGAAGAGAAGGACGGAAATGATTATATAGATAGTGCAATTAAAAATGGAGCGGTTATTATTTATTCTGAAAAAGAGATATTAGGTAAACCAATACCAATAGTAAAAGTGGAAAATGCAAGAATAACATTAGCTAATATGCTTAATATGTTTTATGGTTATCCTTCACAGAAAATTTCTTTAATAGGTGTAACTGGAACAAATGGAAAAACTACTACTACCCACATTATTGAAGATATTTTTAGGAATGCAGGATTTAAAACAGGTCTTATAGGAACATTAGGAATTAAGATTAATGGTGTTTGTGTATTATCATCGCTTACGACGCCTGAGCCAGAGGTGCTATTTGATATGCTAAATAGGATGGCTCAGCAAGGTGTTCAGGTTGTCATAATGGAGGTTTCTTCTCATGGGTTGAAGTTTCATAGAACTTACGGATTAGACTTCGATATTGCAATACATACTAATATAGAGATAGATCATATGAACATACATAAAGATATTAATGACTATATAAATACAAAAAAAATGTTATTTGATTCTTTAAAGCGAAATAGAATATCAATTCTGAATATTGATGATAACAATGCTATGAAGTTGATCATGGATAATGATAAAACTTTGATTCTTACATATGGTCTTAATAGCAAAGCTAGTATTACTGCTTCTAGCTTAGAATTAAACAAAGAAGTGTGTTTTACAGTATGTTTGCAAAGAGGCCTTACTGCATTAAATGGAACAGAGGTAGAGCCTCTAGAGTTTCCAGTAAAATTAAATCTTATGGGAAAACATAATGTTTATAATTCACTAGCAGCTATTGGTGTAGCCCTATATTTTGGGATAAGCCCAAATACAATATCTAATTCTCTCAGCAATTTTCATGGAGTATATAGAAGACTAAATAAAATATATGATAAGGACTTTTTAGTTATTGATGATTTCAGCCATAATCCTTCAGGGTATGAAGCAGTTTTTGAAACTATTCAAGGACTAGATTATAATAAAATCATACTAGTAAATGCAATAAGAGGTAATAGAGGAATAGAAATTAATGAATATAATGCAAATGTAATATGCTCATGGTCAAAAATAATAGGGCCCATTAAAATAATTTTGTCTAAGAGTGAAGATGCTGTAGAAGAAAACGATAGAGTCAAAGATGAAGAAATAAGTGTTTACCAGAAAGTTTTTGATAAGAATAGTATTTCATATAGTATATGCAATACACTTGAAGAAGCTATTAATGAAGCGTTGAATAATGTTATAAAAAGAGATATTGTTCTTTTGCTTGGGGCACAGGGAATGAACAAAGGGAGGCACATTTTTCTAAGATTAACTAGCTTGAAATAGAGAGCTAGTTTTTTTATGTTCGTTTATATTATATTGTTAAAATTTTCAGATTTTAATAATATTTTTAGAAAAAATGGAAGGATTTTTGATTTTTATGTCAAATACATTGAAAATAAAAAGATATATTTATTTTACTGAAGAAAAATAAAACAAAAAAAATAATCATATTCTTAGATAGCACTGAATAAACATAGTTGTAGATTAGTTCAAAAAACATAAGAATAGGAAGGGGAGTGGGGACTATATGGTAGACAAAGTTATTGATACCAACATGGTAACAATTGTAGGTAAAATTGTTAGTGACAAACAATTTAGCCACGAGATGTATGGGGAAGGTTTTTATTGGTTTAATTTGGAGGTGCCTAGATTAAGCGACTATTCAGATATACTGCCTATTACTATATCTGAAAGATTACTAGTTAATATGGATATAACTCCAGGCATTAACCTAGTAGTGGAAGGACAGCTTAGGTCGTATAACAGGTATGTAAATGGGAGCAATAGACTAGTTTTAACGATATTTGCTAGAGATGCATATTCTCCTAACAATGAAGAAGAGTTAAACGAGCTATTAAAGAAACCAAATGAAATATACTTGGATGGGTATATTTGTAAAAAACCTGTTTACAGGACGACACCATTTGGTAGAGAGATAACTGATTTATTAGTTGCTGTTAATAGGCCTTATAACAAATCTGACTATATACCTTGCATTGCTTGGGGAAGAAATGCTAGGTTCTGTGAAAAGTTAGAGATTGGGGATCATATTAAGTCATGGGGGAGAATTCAGAGTAGAGAGTATCAGAAAAAACTTAATGATGGAGAGGTTTTAAATAAAGTGGCATTTGAGGTATCTGTTTCAAAGCTGGAATTTATAAAAGAAGATAATAACAGGGAAGGGAAAGAAGAACTATAAACGAACAAGACCTATAAAGGGTCTTGTTTTTTGATATAATAATTATGAGGTGATTAAATGGATTACAAGATAGTATTGCTGTTTATTTTCTTTACTGTACTAGTTAGTATTCAATATTCTCTTAACAAAGTAATTTTTGAATTAAGAGAAATAAAGAAGATACTTATGCAGAACAAGATAAAAAACCTATAATGTGTAGGTGAGTGAATATGAGTCTATTAATAACTACAATTGATACTATTTACGAGTCATATTGTGGGGAGGAAAGTATTTCTTATATAGAAGATATTACTATTGATGCAATTATAGTCTTGGCTTTTGAAAATCTGGAGGTAACGCCTTTACGAGTTCTAGATATTGTAGAGGATAGACTTACAGAAGTGCTTAATAGTGATGCTTATCATATATTGAAAGATAATGCTTCAAGCATTGATTTCGTGAATATAGAAGTTATTCAAACTGTTTATGAGTATATGATCCAAAAAGAAGATTCTAAAAAAGAGAAATATGGGATATATTATACTCCTGAGTGGCTAGCAAATTACACTTCTTACAATATTTTTAACAAGACTGATATAAGTCAGCAATCGTTGTGTGATTTCAAAATCCTAGAACCATCATGTGGATGTGGAATTTTTATCTCACATGTTTTTGACATTATGTTTGAGTACTATGTAGCTAATACTGAATTTTCATCTTGTGAAATAGCTAAAAATATTATTCAAAATAATATTTATGGAATGGATATTGATGAAAAGGCTCTAAGAATTTGTAAATATGTATTAATGATTAAAGCATATAAGCAAACTAAAGTTATTAATGATTATAGTTTTAATTTATATAATATGGATTACTTGAAATGTGATGATATATATACTAAGAATTTTGATATTATTCTAGGCAATCCTCCCTTCCTCGAAAATCGAAAAATAAATAAGTATTATAATAAAGTTTATTTAAAGGAAAAGTATATTACTGCTAAGGGAAGATTTGACATTTATAGCCTTTTTATTGAGAAATCATTAGATATACTCAAAGCAAATGGATATTTATCATTTATTTTACCTGGAAATCTTTTATCAAATAACAATTTTGCATCAATAAGAAAATTAATTTTAGATAAGGCATGCATATTGGAAATTATTAATCTAGGTGAAGGCATATTTAATAATGTTGGGATGAATATGCTAATTATAAGTCTTTTAAAGCAGACTGATAATATAAATAATACAATAAGGTGCAAAAATATAACTAAAAGCATGGACAAGATCAACGATATTTCAATTGAAAAATACAGATATATTCCTCAAAAATATTATGTTAGTACACTAATGAATGTTTTTGACATAGACTCATCCGATCTTACTTTTAAGCTAAGAGAAAGGCTATTTGGAGAAAAATATATTAAGATAAATGATGTAAGTGAAACAATAGCTGGAATTGCAACAGGCAATATTCGCAATAAATTAATAACCTGTTCTCCTGACAGTAAAAATGCAAAAAAAATAATCGAAGGCAAAAATGTATTTAATTATTATCATACATGGGGAGGTCTTTATTTTATTGATGATAAATTGATAATAGATAGTAGCAAAGGAGAATATGCTACATTTATGAGAAATGAGTTTATAAATACAGAAAAGATATTAATTAGGCAGACAGCAGATAGATTTATTTGTTCATATGATAATCAAGGGTACTATTTGTTAAATACTTTATATTCGTTAAAAATAAGAGATAAATATAAGAGAGATGTTGATATAAAATATGTATTAGCACTATTAAATTCAAAATTATATAGCTTTCTATATAGAACATTAATAAGAGAAGAAGGAAAATTATTTCCTCAGCTTAAAATTTTTCATATACAATATAGTCCAATTATTATTATATCTAGTGAAATACAAATGATTATAAGAAAAATGGTTGATACTATCATGCTAAACTCAAAAGCTTTATCACAAGTAGATAGTATGCATACACCATCAGCATGTAAAATGCAAATAGAAATTGAACAAACTCGTAATAGTATAGATAAAGTAGTATACAATATTTTTAATTTATCTGTAGATGAAATAAAAGAAGTTGAAAAAGAAATGGGGATATCTCCATTGGAATATGAAATGGGGAAAAAAGTAAGTAAAAAGGTACTCAGAGAAACACTATATAGATATAAAGACATAATAAGGCTCTCGCAAACATTAAAAGTGAATCCTTTGGAAGTATATCAGCAGATATTTGACAAGTACTTATCTATAGAAAGTATCTATTGATTTTTATGATCATTTATAGTATCTAAAAACTTCCTTTTTACAGCTGTATGCTTGTCATATTCTTCTTGACTAATTACACCGACTTCCTTGAGTTTATCAAAGAAATCGATAAAAGAAAGCGATAATTCTTTAAGCTGCTTTTCTATGCTATTAACCATATTATCCATAACACCGACTCCTAAATCAATATTATATATTAAAAGAACAATCAACATTCTAAGAGTATTGACAAATATAACAGAAATATTCACAATTCTATTATACACATATGGTAAGAAAAAATGCAAAAAAAAGTATCGCATCATCTTATACCTTTTGATTATTCAATATTTTCTTAAAAAGTCTTTTTTACATATATACAAACGGATGATAAAACATTGAATAGCTTATGTTGCTGTGAGGTTCTATAATATTGACAAATATTAAGGTTTAGGCTAGAATAAATCTTAAAATACGGGAAGAATTAATATATTATAAATAATATTTAAGGGAGTTGATTAATTAAATGGATATGGATAGAAAACAAAGAGTGGTAATATCAGAAAACGAAATAAAAGACAAAATTAAAGAATTAGGTAAAAAAATATCTGAAGAATATAAAGGTAAAAGTCTTTTAGTTGTATCCTTACTAAAAGGTAGCTTTATTTTTACTGCAGATTTAGTTAGGGAAATTAATATTCCCACTCAGATAGAGTTTATGACAACATCAAGCTATGGACATAATGAAGAATCATCTGGTAGTGTAAATATTATTAGCGATCTAAAAGCTGATATTGAAGGTAGAGATGTATTAATTGTTGATGATATAATGGATACTGGATTAACGATGAAAAGTATTATAGATCATTTAAAAGAGAAAAATCCTAGTTCTATTAAATCTTGTGTAATGTTGGATAAGCCTGAAAGAAGAAAAGCAGAAATATCTCCTGATTATGTAGGATTTACGATACCTGATTTATTTATAGCTGGGTATGGTCTTAACTACGGTGATTATTATAGAAATATACCATATATATTTGTTTTTGAAGATTAATATAAAAAGCTGATAGAATACTATCAGCTTTTATTTTTGCATACTAATATTTATTAAGTCCTCCATACTATATAATCCACATTTTTTATCTGCTATTAGCTTAGCAGCATTTATTGCACCTAAAGCAAATGCTTTTTTTGAAATAGCAGTATGTTTGATTTCTAGTATCTCTTCATACCCTGCAAACAAAATAGTATGTTCTCCTGCTATTGTGCCTCCACGTATAGAGTGTATTCCAATTTCATTTTCCGATCTGAGTTCTTTCTTAGAATATCTGCCAAAAACATACTCTTTACAATTACCTAAAGTTTCATTGATTTCATTAACTATCATATATGCAGTATGGCTTGGAGAATCTAGTTTTTTATTATGATATTTTTCAATGATTTCTATATCAAACAATGGGCTTAGTGCTTTAGTTATATGCTTTATTATGGAAATCATAGTATACAATCCTAATGACATGTTATCAGAGTAGAAAATAGCTGTTTTTTCTGATACCTCTTTTATATATTTCATATCTTGTATTGATAAGCCTGTTGTACCTATAACCATAGCTAAATTTCTTTCTAATACATAATCTAATAGTCCAGGAAGATGATAAGGGTTCGAAAAATCGATAATAATATTGGCATTTTCTTTGAACTCAAATATGTCTCTATATACAGGAAATGTATTACATAATTTATCAGGTGTTCTGTCGATGCCTGCTACTACTTTAATTGCCTTATCACTATCGATCAGTCTAGCCAATATTTGACCCATTTCGCCATTGCATCCATTTATAATGGCCTTAATCATATTTCACCTCCTAGGGTTGAGAATGTATATTCCTAATTTCCTATTTTAATGATTATATACTAATATATATTAGCTTTTAGGTAAAAAAATACAACTATTATTAAGCAGTAACTTTGGAAATTAGTAATATAATAAGTAATTGAATAAATAAGATAAAAAAGATACAATAAAGTAGTAAATAAAAACATATATTTTGATAGTATGATAAATAGGGGGACATTTATGACTAGAACAGAATTACAACCTTCAGTTTTGGAGGCAAACTTTTTTTACCTTTTTATTGGATTAATATTACTCACACTAGGATCTTTAGCGCAAAGCAGAGAAATATACTCTGGGTTAATAATAACAGAGTATTTGATAATACTTTTACCTACAGTGGTTTACTTAAAACTGAGAGGTTATAGCTTGAAGAAAACTCTTAGGCTAAACAAGCTATCACTAAAGCAAATAGCCATGATTCCATTAATTGTTGTGTGTTCTTATCCAACAGGAGTATTTTTAAACTATATTATGATAACGATACTGAGTACTTTTAGCGAAATAAAGCAGAGTCCAGTACCTATACCACAGAATAGTTCAGAGTTACTAATTAGCTTAGTAGTTATTGCGTTATCCGCTGGTATTTGTGAAGAAATCATGTTTAGAGGATTTATTATGAATTCATACGAAAAGTTTGGAAAGAAGAAAGCAATAATTGTATCTGGTGTGCTTTTCGGGCTATTTCACTTGAATCTTCAAAATCTTTTGGGGCCAATGTTTCTAGGGATATTATTTGGCTATATTGTGTATAAAACAGATTCAATTTACTCATCTATAATTGCACACACAACTAATAATGCAATTGCTTTGTTTTTAGGTATTCTTGTTTTAAGGCTAAACATTGATCCTGAAGCTGTTTCACAGTCAGCTCAAACAATTCCACAGACATTCAGTCTAGCTGTTGGAGCTATCTTGGTAGGGATTTTTGCACTAGCCATGGGAGTCTTTGCCTTTTTGCTTTTAAGAGCATTGCCTAAGACTGAGAAAGATTTAGTACATGTTGAGGATACTATAGATAATGAAAATACACTATCGTTTCCAGTGATATCTGCAGTACCAATAGTATTATTCTTTATGTTATTTGCTTATATAGGATATAAAACCTTAACTATGTAAAAATCACCTGTTATTAGGTGGGCATATTAGGGAAGTTTGTACTTCCTTTTGGATTAGCACAGGATATTTCAATATCCTGTGCTTTTTCTGTTATCACAGCATCATGCCGATAAAGTTGTCGTGACTCCCCATTCTGAATGCGGTTGTAATCTGCTGCTATCACTCTCATTGCAAACATCTTGTATTTCTTTAATAAAACGCTGTTTGCACAGGTGCTTGATATGGGAAGTAAGGACGAGTTGTTAGGTCATTGGCCGCAAAAAACCTGTAACCACTACTTTGATTTGACAGGACGTATTAATGAGGAATATTGCGACTGTCCAGTTGACGCAAGCGGTTACACCTGCAAGGACATGGGTGTAATCAACCTGTAGAATGAAAAGGGGAAAAACGATGATGTGTTTAAGGTCTATGGCGTGAATACAATATCGAGTTGCTAAAAAATTAATGCTGTATTCACACCGTTTGCCGCCGAAAGGTGATATTTTTTAACTTTATTGTAGCTTTTTACATAGTTCAAGGGTATTCATATTGAAAGGAGGGCTTAGCTCATGGAACAACAATCATTACGTACGGATGATTGCATAGAAAATGTTGTAAAATTTTATTCAAATATGGTTTATCGCTTAGCATTCTCCCAGACGAGAAACAAAAGTGATGCAGATGATATATTTCAAGAAGTATTTATGCGATACATCAAAAAACAACCGCAGTTTGAAACAGAGGAACACCGAAAAGCATGGCTTATTCGAGTAACTATTAACTGCACGAAAAAGCTATGGGCATCATCTTGGCTAAAGAAAACAAAGCCATTAGATGAAACCATGACTTTCGAAACGCGGGAAGATACCAATTTACACTATGAACTTCAAAAATTACCAATTAAGTACAGAGTTGTTATTCACTTGTTTTACTATGAAGATTTAAGCATAGAAGAAATCAGTTCAGTTTTAAAACGAAAACCATCTACAATCAGAACGCAACTTACTCGTGCAAGGTATAAGTTAAAAGAGATTTTGAAGGAGGATTATAATGTTTAGAGAAAAATATCACCATATGAACGAGCAAATTTCTCCAAGTCCTAAAATTATCAGTGACGTTATATATTCATCAAATACAGAAAGAACAAATAAAAAAAATAATAAATCAATGTTTCGTAGACCTGTCGCAATATTGGCAATGTTGATGGTTTTTGTGTTTACCACAATACCTGTGCTGGCGGCAGCGGTACCTACGGTTTATGAGCTTATGTATTTTGTTTCACCAAGTATAGCACAGTTCTTTATGCCGGTTCAAAAATCTTGTGAAGATAATGGCATTAAAATGGAAGTAGTATCTGCTTATATTCATGATGATACGGCAGAAATTTATATCACAATGCAAGACCTTACAGAAAATCGTATTGATGAAACCACAGATTTGTATGACAGTTATTCTATTCACCGTCCATTTGACAGTTCGGCAACTTGCCAACGTGTTGGATATGACGATGCTACAAAAACTGTAACATTCCTTATTACGATAACTGAATGGGGTAACAATAAGATTGTAGGAGATAAAATAACTTTTTCAGTTAGAGAGTTTTTGAGTAATAAGCACGAGTACAACGATGTTTTCATTGCAGTTGACTTGTCAAGTCTGGAGAATACCCCGTTGGCAAAGAATACTGGTATAATTGGTGGCGGAGGTATCAATTTTGAAAAATATTTTCCCGATAACGCCAATTCTATAAAAGTCCTTGTTCCCTCTGAACCAATGGATTTTCCTATTGAGGGTATAGATTTTACAGGTATCGGCTATGTAAATGGCATGCTCCATATTCAGACATCTGTCACCAATCCCTTAACTAATGACAATCACGGTTTTATTTTTCTAAAAGACAAAAGTGGAAACGAAATTCAATGTGACTATAGTGTTTCATTTACTGAAACCTCGGATAGTGGTGAACGAGTAGATTATAGTGAATATGTGTTTGACATTCCACAAGCTGAAATAAGTGAATATCATTTGCAAGGAGATTTTGTCACAAGCGGTTTGTTTACACAAGGAAACTGGCAAGTAACTTTTCCTTTGTCAATATATGACAACAAATAACTTTTCTTCCATAAAGACGTAGACAAATACCCATAACTCTATCAAAGTGCCTATAATGCTCACCCTTTAAACAGGTGATTTTTAACAACTAAAAAGGACCTACTTGGGGGTCGTAGGTCCTTACTCATTGTTTAATATATATGATTAAATATATATTAAAGGGGGAGTGGGAAAGTAGTATTTTTTCAACATTTACTAGTTTAACACCTTAATTCTTATAAATCAAGTATAATATTTATTTTTTACATATTCTTAATAGATGTTTAAAATTGGTAACAAACATTAGTGAATGCATAATATTTTCCTTTTTTCACATAATAGTGAAGAAGGAGGCTAAGATATGAAAAACAGCAAGAATAAAAAAAAGAAAGTTCTAACACCAGACGATATAATGAAATATGAAATCGCTAAGGAATTAGGACTGATGGAAAAGATAGATGAATTTGGTTGGGGTGGTCTAACTGCAAAAGAATCAGGTAGGATAGGTGGAATTATGACTGTTCGCAAAAAAGCCAAAAAAAGAGAATCAGATAATAAGAGCATCTAACAATTATATATAAATTATGTTGCAACTCTTCATCTGTTGTACTAAAATTGTTTGTAGAAAACCTAGAAATGGATTAACAGAAATATTAGAAATTATTAGAAGTGAGGATTGTGATGAGCGCATATGAAGATTTTGCACAGTTTTATGATACTTTAATGTATGATGTTGATTACGCTAAATGGCATGAATATATTAATCAAGTATTAAATCGATATAATGTGTTTCCGCAAAAAGTGCTTGAAATGGCTTGTGGAACAGGCAACTTTACCAAGTATTTATGCGAAGATGGATATGAAGTAACTTGTTTTGATGCGTCTGATGATATGTTATCAGTTGCATTTGACAAGCTATCTATGTTTAAAAAGTTGAACATTCTAAGTCAGAATATGATTGATTTTGAGTTGAATGAGAAATTTGATTTAGTATTGTCCATTTGTGATAGTATAAATTACATAACTGATTATGAAGACTTAATTAATGTATTTACGAATGTGTATAAGCATCTTCAAGAGAATGGCGTTTTTATATTTGACGTTAACTCAGTATATAAACTTAAAGAGATAATAGGCAATAATACTTTTGTGGAAGATAGTGAAGAAGTTTTTTATGTATGGGAAAATGAGTTTGATGATAATAGCAATATATGTGAATTCTATATTTCTTTTTTTATAAAAGATAATGAAATGTATAGAAGATTTGATGAACAGCATTTTGAAAGGGCCTATACTTCAGAGCAGATTGTCTATGCTCTTAAAAAAGCAGGGTTTAATCAAATAGAAGAATATGAAGGTTTTTCTTTTGAAAAACCAAATACTAAAAGTGAGAGACTAGTTTTTATAGTAAGAAAATAATGCCTTAGTTTGAAAATGTATAATATGTTGATTCAGTGGGAATATTATTTGACAAGAGGAAATACATGTGATACACTTAGGTTGAGAGTGGATGTACATAGTTCATCTGCAAATTTATTTAGTATATGGAGGAATGTTTCAAATGGTTAAAGGAACAGTTAAGTGGTTTAATGCAACAAAAGGTTATGGATTTATCTCTACAGAAAATGGTGAAGATGTATTCGTACACTATTCAGCAATCGTTACTGATGGATTCAAAACATTAGATGAGGGACAAAGCGTTGAATTTGAAATAGTAACAGGAGAAAAAGGACCTCAAGCTACAAACGTTACAAAACTATAATTCTGATAATAACAAACTTTATATATAGTTTTGACAGTAGCAAGCCCCGTTTATCGGGGCTTTAAATATTTTTTGTTTAAAAATGAGTTTTTGTTGTAAAATAGATATACAACGACTATCTATGGAGGGGAACTATGAAAGACTATATAATTAGAGCTACTGACAAGAGTGCAAATATTAGAGTTTTTATTGCAAAGACTACTAGCTTAGTTGAAGAAGCTAGGAAAATTCATAATACAACACCTACGGCTACAGCTGCTTTAGGAAGAACTTTGACAGCTACTGTGATTATGGGGAATATGTTAAAAAATGAAAATGAAAGCGTTTCTGTTCAGTTTAAAAGTGATGGACCACTGAAGACTATACTTGCTGTATCAAATAATAAAGGTGAAGTAAAAGGATACATAGGTGACCCAACGATTGACTTGCCACTTAAGTCAAATGGGAAGCTAGATGTAGGTAATGCAGTAGGAACTAATGGTAAGTTAATCGTGATAAGGGACCTAGGATTAAGAGAGCCGTATATAGGTCAATCAAATTTAGTAACCGGGGAGATTGCAGAAGATTTAACTCACTATTTTGCCTATTCTGAGCAGCAGCCTTCTGCTGTAGCTCTTGGAGTTATTGTAGATAAAGATTTAAGTGTTAAAGCATCAGGTGGCTTTATAATTCAGGTATTACCAGAAGCAGACGAAGAAGTAATTAAAAAATTAGAAAATAAACTTAGTAATGTTGAGCCAATTTCACAATTAATAGATAGAGGATATGCTCCTGAAGAAATATTGCAGCATATTTTTAGTGATTTTGAAATGGACATTAAAGACAAGTCAGATGCTAATTATAGGTGTGACTGTTCTTTAGAAAGGATAGAAAGAGCGTTGATAAGTATTGGTAAAGATGAATTGACAAAAATAATTGAAGAAGACGGCAAGGCTGAGTTGTCATGTCATTTTTGTAATAAAAAATATCAATTTGATAAGCAACAGCTGACTAGTTTATTGGAAGAAATTAATTAATAGTCTTTAAAGGTATTGGACACATAGGCATCCAATACCTTTCATAATAATTTACTAATTTATTATGAAAATGTATTGACTTTGTAATGAAAATAATGTATACTAAGTTTTGTCGTTAAGACAGTTGATTAGCCCAGATAGCTCAGTCGGTAGAGCAGGGGACTGAAAATCCCCGTGTCGGTGGTTCGATTCCGCCTCTGGGCACCACTTATATATAATAAGTAAACTTTGCGGAAGTGGCTCAGTGGTATAAGCAGAGAGCCAAAACGAGCTTTTGGTTTTGTGCGAATCGCTTAGTGGGTAATTTAGTGGTTACTGTAGATTGAAAGTGGTAGTAGAAAGTAAATAAACTTTGCGGAAGTGGCTCAGTGGTAGAGCATCGCCTTGCCAAGGCGAGGGTCGCGAGTTCGAATCTCGTCTTCCGCTCCACATGCATTTTTGATGCAGAGAGCCAAAATCACGCTTTTGATTTTGTGCGAATCGCTTAGTTGGGATGGTTGTTTATAAGTTAATAGCTTTTAAATAGTACTAAAATTTATATGGCGGCATAGCCAAGTGGTAAGGCAGAGGTCTGCAAAACCTTTATTCCCCAGTTCAAATCTGGGTGTCGCCTCCATAATAGTAGAAAGTCTTCTTGATTAAAGAAGGCTTTTTTGTTTTTTTAAAATTGATTATAAAATAGAGGTGGAAAAATGAATAACCTAAATCCTTTTATTCCTTTAAATAGAGCTGGTGTGGCAATTGTAGATGGTAGGGTGTCTCAAGAAATAATTGATAACTTAAAGAAACAAGAAGTAGACGTTATTTTGACGTGTAAATGCGATGATCTTTATGAAGCTATTTCATATCATCCTGATATTGTTATGCATCCTATAAATAGAAATACTATAGTTGTAGCACCTAATGTTTATGATTATTATAGCGATAATCTAAGCCAAAGGGGTATAAAGCTAATTAAAGGTGAGAAGAAACTTGAACGTAACTATCCCGATAATATTGCATATAATGTAGCAAGAGTTTCGAGTTATGCCTTACATAACTTTAAATATACAGATGAAAAACTTAAGTTTTATTTAAGGAAGGAAGGCTTGGAGTTTATTGATGTAAAACAAGGATATACAAAATGTTCAATATCAATTGTTGGTAATAATGCATTGATTACTTCAGATACTTCAATTTATAAAGCGTGCACAAAATTAAATGTTGATGTTCTTTTTATTAGAAATGGTTATATAAAGCTTCCTGGACTAGATTACGGATTTATTGGTGGAGCTACGGGATTGATCTCAGAGAGAAAATTACTATTTTCAGGAAATATTGACAATCATCCTGATAGCAAACATATTAAATTTTTTTTGGAAAAATATGATGTTTTACCAATTATGCTAAGTAGCAAAGAAATAATTGATATTGGCTCAATTATTCCTTTGACATACAATTAATGTATCTATCTACAACGAATATAGCATTATTTAAAACATATACTACTAATACAATAGAAAGGAGTGAAAATTGTGGACTTATTGTCTATAGCAACAAAAAGCAGAAATGACAACATTATTTCAATGTTAGATGGATATTTAGACCTCTTTAAGAAAGAGGATTTATATATAGATAGAAGTTCTTACTTATTAGGTGATACATTTTTTATTGACTATGAGTTAAATGAAAAGACAAGCAAGGGTTACGATAATGTGACTAATATATTTAAGCATTACATCGCTAATGGCATAGCTGATTTGATACTGGGAGTATATCAAAATCAAATAATAGATAGAATACTAGCTACTAAATATTCCTATTTTGATAAGGTTGAAAGAGAAAAAATAAAGGCAAATACGACTGATTACTTAAAGAAAAATGAATATATTACAACTGAAGGTATTATTTATAAGATAAGCAAAAAAGCTAGAATATTAAAAATTGTTTTAGAGTTCTTAGACTTTAATAATGAAATAAACATTGAAGGATTCATTAAATTTAGGCTACGTTTCTATATTGATACTATCGAAGACGCAATTGACAAAAATATAGAAGATTTTTTAGTTGAAAGAGAATTTAAAGAATTCATTAAGATATTACAATACTTTGTTGAGATTCAGGAACCAAAGATTGATGTTGTAAATGTACTGCTTAAAGATAAAAAATATGAGCTTCTAGATGGCAAAAATACAGTAATAAACAATGACTTTCTTGAAGAGATTGCCGATGAGCTTTCTGATATAGATATTAATTATGATGATTTGTTAATTAGTTCACTTATAACAATAGCTCCAAGAAAAATAATTATTCATGTAGATGAATCTAGCTATAGAAATGATATAATAGATATTATTAAGAATGTGTTTTCGAATAAAGTTACTATATGTAATGGATGTAAGCTATGTGGCTTTGACACTAATATTAAGGGGCATTTAAATGAAGAAAAATAGTCAAAAAACTTCCAAATGATAATTACTTTGGAAGTTTTTTTATATCGTATCTTTTAATTGTTTTAGGTTATATAAAAATATGCTATAATTATTTAGCAGTATATATAATAGGAGTGATACTATGATAGCATTAAAGGTTGTAGTACTGGCAATAGTAGGAGCGCTTATTGGGTGGCTTACAAATATTATTGCAATTAAATTGATTTTTAGGCCATTAAATCCAATTACCATTCCTGTGATTAACCTTAGTATACAAGGGTTAATACCTAAACGGAGAGAGGAAATGGCTAAGAGTATTGGAGATGTAATAGAAGATGAGCTATTATCGATGCATGAAATAATAAATAAGCTTATTAAGGAAGAAAACATATCTCAAATTAAATTTATGCTAAAAAGAAAAATTAATGATATAGTGAGTGAAAAACTTCCATCTATTATACCAAGTACATTTAAAAATATGATTTACTCTTATATAGATGACTTGGTTGAAAATGAAGGTGAAAATATAATCAAAGATTTATCTGAAAAGATTGTAGATAAAGCCACAGAGGAAATAAGTCTCTCGGAAATAGTGCAAGAGAAAATTAATTCATTTGAATTAGATAAGATAGAAAAAATTGTTATATCAGTTGCTAAGAAGGAGCTTAAGCATATAGAGGTATTAGGTGGAATATTGGGTTTTATTATAGGATTGTTACAAGGGCTAATAGTAATACTTTTATAAAAATATGTTTTAGACATAATAAATATGCCACTATTTAAGTGGCATAAATTTCAGATAAGCTATATTCTTTTAATATGTTGTCTAATTCATCGCCAGATAATGTTTCTTTCTGTAGTAGATAATCCGCTATTCTAGAGAGCATTATCTGGTTTTCTTCTATGATTTTTAAAGTATCATTGAAACAATCATTTATTATTTTTTTAACTTCACTATCAATTTGGTTAAAGCTATATTTTATATACTGATCCTTTATAGCTATATTTCCAATGGAACTCATGCCAAAGT
The DNA here is from genome assembly GCF_050433385.1 of Brassicibacter mesophilus. NCBI lineage: Bacteria > Bacillati > Bacillota > Tissierellia > Tissierellales > Thermohalobacteraceae > Brassicibacter > Brassicibacter mesophilus. The sequence goes on along the minus strand of NZ_JBNPXI010000017.1, from coordinate 7,997 downwards.
TACAGACCATTTCTTGCGCTATCTCAGTAGCTTTTATCAAATCATCTTTTGCCCCTGTAGTAACTTCACGAAAAACTATTTGCTCAGCTGCTCTACCGGCGAGTAGTACTTTAATTTTATTTAATAATTCATTTTTAGTTAGAAGATATCTTTCTTCATCAGGCAGTTTTAGTACATATCCAAGAGCTTGCCCCCGAGGAACAATAGAGATTTTTTGGATCATGTCAACATTTAAAAGTTTACCTACAAGAGCGTGACCTGCTTCATGGCTGGCTACTATAGTTTTTTCTTTTACAAGTACTGAAGGATGTTTTATCTCTAAACCTGCAATTACTCTTTCTATAGCGGCATTGAAATCGGTAATATCAATACGCCTTTTATTATGTCTAACTGCAATTATAGCAGCTTCATTAGCTATATTCGCAAGCTGTGCTCCAGAAAATCCATGTGTTTTTTTTGCAAGCTCCTCTATATTTACGTTATTATCTATAGGTTTATCTTTAGTATGGACTCCTAAAATCTCTTTTCTAGCTTTAATATTAGGATTGCCAACATATATATGCCTGTCAAATCTCCCTGGTCTCAATAGAGCTTCGTCTAGCAAATCTAGTCTATTTGTTGCTCCTATTACAATAACAGTATGACTTTTATAAAAGCCATCCATTTCAACAAGCAGTTGATTTAGTGTTTGGTCTTTTTCATTATTGCTATCGGAATTTCTCTTTGAGCCTATTGCATCAATTTCATCAATAAAAATAATACTAGGAGCTTCTTTTTTTGCTTTCTCAAATAATGTTCGTATTCGTTTGGCACCTACACCTACATATTTTTCAACAAACTCGGAGCCACTAGCATACATGAAACCAGATTTTGTTTCGCCTGCCACTGCTTTAGCTAGTAAAGTTTTTCCTGTACCTGGAGGTCCATAAAAGAGAATGCCCCTTGGTATTTTTGCTCCCATTTTTCTGTATTTATCTGAGTTGTTTATAAAGTCAATAATCTCCTGTAGCTCTTCTTTAATTTCATCTAGACCTGCAACATCATTAAATGATATATCAGGTTTATTATTGTCATTTGGGGTCTCATCTATCTTCTTCTTTTCACTACTTATAGATGCTGGAACTAAAGATGGACTTGTATCTAGCTTTATATAATAAATAAGCAGCCCGACAGTTACAATCCAGATTATGAATCTATCCCCAGTAGCAAAATTTCTAAACTTAATAGTTTCAAAATACTTGTCATAAAATAGTAACGTTGAAAAGATAATGCTTAATAACGTAACGTAGAAAACAATTTTCTTTTTTAAGATGCCAATCACCCTCTTTTACTGTAGTGAATAAATTGATATATTATTCATAAGAATATTTAGTCTACTAAAGTAGTATGTTATTATTAGTTTAACCAACGAATTACTTTATATAAGAATCAACTCTATAACATATATAGGAAATTTTTGCATTTTTTTAAATAGAGTTGTAAGTTATTTTAGGAAGCTTTTAAAAGTAAAAATAATAAAGGAGGCCATAAAATGGTACTGGGCAAGCTAATTGAAAGCTATAAAAATGATATTATCAGAAAAACGCAGGATATTGTCAAGATTAGAAGTGTCGAAGACGAAGCAAAGGATGGAATGCCGTATGGAGAAGGTGTAAATGAAGCCTTAGAGTATGCTCTTAGACTATCATCAGAGTTAGGTTTTAATGTAGAAAATTTTGATGGATATGCTGGACATGCAGAGATAGGTAGTGGAGATGAAACAGTAGGTGTACTAGTCCATCTTGATGTTGTACCAGAAGGAGAAGGTTGGTCTTATCCACCCTATGCGGCAGAAATACATGATGATAAAATATTTGGTAGAGGCACTATAGATGATAAAGGCCCAGCTATAGCTATACTTTATGCAATGAAGGCAATAAAAGAGTCGGGATTAAATATTAATAAAAAGATTAGAATAATTTTTGGAACTAACGAAGAAACTGAATGGGGTGGAATTACATATTATTTAAAGAAACAAAATGCACCTGATATTGCTTTTACTCCAGATGCGGATTTTCCAGTAATACATGGAGAAAAAGGAATTATAGTTTTTGATTTGGCAAAAGATGTTGATAAAATGTGTAGTGAAAATGTAAAAATCAAGAGTATAAGTGGTGGTAATAGACCTAACATGGTTCCCGATTCATGCACAGCAATTTTAAGTGTAAATACTAAATATAGAAGTGATTTCATCAAAAAGTTTGAGGACTTTATAAAAGAAGCTAGATATAAAATCCAATTAGTTGATAATGGTGAAGATATAATTTTGAAATCTCAGGGAGTATCAGCTCATGGAAGTACGCCACAATCTGGACAAAATGCGATATCACAGCTTATTGTACTATTAGCAAAAATAATAGATTGTGATTGTGATATATGCAGCTTCATCAAAGCGTACAACAAAAAGATAGGTATGGATTATAATGGACAGTCAATAGGGTGTGGATTTGAAGATGATATATCAGGTAAGTTAGTTTTTAATGTAGGAATGATTAATGTTGACTCAGCTGAGGCGAAGGTTACTGTTAACATAAGATATCCAATTAAATATGCTGGACAGCAAGTGTATGACGGCATAAGAGCAGAATTGAAAGGAACCGGTATTGAAGTTATAGAAGGTGAAGATATGAAACCTTTATATGTTTCAAAAGACCATGAATTGGTTCAAACTTTGATGAAGGTATATAGAGAGGAAACTGGAGATTTAAGTAGTGAACCAATTACTATTGGTGGTGGGACATATGCAAGGTCTATGAAAAATGCAGTAGCATTTGGCCCTTTATTTCCAGGACAAGTGGAACTAGCTCATCAGAAGGATGAATGCATATCTATAAACGACTTAATAAATATTTCCAAAATATACGCTAAGGCGTTATATGAATTGACAAAATAGTTTAAACTAAAACAAAAAATAAAAAAAGTTTTATATTTCTATTGACAAGATTAATTTGTTAACATATACTATATTAGTAATTGACATTATGAAAAATAAAGTAGAAGTATCCGCTTCTCACCTTATAGCTATGCTCATAAGGTTAATAATTTTGTGTTATTGGGTGTTAGTGAACCTTTTATTGTTATGCAAAGGAGCGGATAGTTTATTCTATCTGCTTTTTTTATTTATAATATAATAATCAGGAGGTGTCCTAATATTAAAGAACTTCAAATTAACGAAGAAATTAGGGATAAAGAAGTAAGATTAATTGATGTTGATGGAGAACAGCTTGGTATCGTTTCGTCAAAAAGAGCTCAAGAGATAGCGGACGAAAAGAAATTAGACTTGGTTAAAATAGCTCCAAATGCTAAACCGCCAGTTTGTCGTATTATGGACTTTGGAAAGTATAAATACGAGTTGGCGAAAAAGGAAAAAGAAGCTAGAAAAAACCAAAAAGTAATTAACATTAAAGAAATCAGAATGACACCAAGTATAGAGGATAACGACCTAAACGTTAAGGCAAAAAAAGCGTCTCAATTTTTAAAAGATGGAGACAAGGTAAAAGTTTCAGTAAGATTTAGAGGAAGAGAAATGGGCCATACGGATATAGGTAGAGAGGTACTTGTTAGATTTGCTGAATTGACTTCAGAGTATGGAGTTATAGATAAACAACCTAAGCTTGAAGGTAGAAACATGGTAATGTTTTTAAACCCAAAAAACTAATTATCTGGAAGGAGGAAACATCATGCCAAAAATGAAAACTCATAGAGGAGCAGCAAAAAGATTTAAAAAGACAGGAACAGGAAAACTTAAGAGAAACAAAGCATATAAAAGCCACTTAACTGGAAAGAAGTCAGCTAAGAGAGTAAGAACCCTAAGAAAAGCTACTGTTGTAAGCAGTGGTGACGAGAAGAGAATAAGCACATTATTACCATATTAATATAGATGATCGAGGAGGAACGATGAAATGGCTAGAGTGAAAAAGGCTTTAAATGCGAGAAAAAAACATAAAAAAATATTAAAACTTGCCAAAGGTTACTATGGAGCTAAAAGTAAGTTATATAGACCAGCAAATCAAGCTGTAATGAAGTCATTACAATATGCTTACGTAGGTCGTAAATTAAGAAAAAGAGATTTTAGAAGATTATGGATTACTAGAATAAATGCTGCAGCTAGATTAAATGGAATGTCATACAGTACATTTATTAATGGACTTAAAAATGCGAACATAGAAATTAATAGAAAAATGTTAGCTGAAATGGCAATCCATGATGCTCAAGGATTTGCTAAATTAGTTGAGATTGCAAAAAACGCATAAAAATAAAAGTTCCGATTTCGGAGCTTTTATTTTTACTATTTTTACTTACATAAATTATAATGGAATAAAATAAAGGCTTGTGGAGAGTAATTTTGACCAAAATGCTCTAACTTTCAATCTAGTGAATAAAGTGATATAATGGTAAAATAATATACATTAAAGACATTTTTATTGTTAGGGGATGATGGATATAAATCTTTCAAATAGAATTAACGAGCTGAAGCTAAATCCAGCTCAGGTACTAGTTTTGGGCTTTGCAGGACTAATATTAATTGGTGCTACATTGTTGAATCTACCCTTAGCTTCTATTGACGGTAAGAGCATAGGTTTTATAGATGCACTTTTTACTTCAGCTTCAGCAGTATGTGTTACTGGACTTGTTGTTGTAAATACAGCTGCTCATTGGACTATTTTTGGGAAAATAATCATATTAGTTTTAATTCAAATATGTGGATTAGGATTTATGACTATGGCAACACTTGTTGCGCTGCTTTTGGGTAAAAAGATAACTCTTAAAGAAAGGCTTATAATGCAAGAAGAGCTTAATCAATTTACATTATCAGGGCTTGTTAAGCTTACTAGATATGTTATTATATCTACATTAATCATTGAAGGTGTAGGTGCAGTTTTTCTTGCTACAAGGTTTATTCCTACATATGGCCCTTTGAAAGGTGCTTGGTTTTCTTTGTTTCACTCTATTTCAGCTTTTTGTAATGCTGGTTTTGATTTGACTGGTGAAAGTATTATGCCATTTGTCAGTGATACAATAGTGAACTTTACCATAGGCCTTCTGGTCATTATTGGAGGGCTTGGATATACTGTATACATAGATTTAACAGTAAATAGAAGTATTCGTAAATGTTCATTGCATACAAAGCTTGTATTATTTATTACAATAGCTTTATTACTATTAGGGTTTATTTTCATATTTGCAGTTGAATATAATAATCCTGACACACTTGGGAACCTATCATTTGGTGGTAAAATACTTGCTTCTGTGTTTCAATCTATAGTTCCTAGAACAGCAGGATTTAACAGCATAGACATGGCTTCAGTTACTAATGCAACAGCTTTTCTGATCATAATCTTTATGTTTATTGGCGGGTCACCTGGTTCTACTGCTGGAGGTATAAAAACAACAACTTTTGGAGCCATTATATTGGGAATAATATCAGTATTAAAGGGTAATGATGATGTAGAGATATATAAAAAAAGAATCCCACACTTATTAATATATAGAGCACTTGCAATTACAGGAATAGGATTACTTTTAGTCATCTTTGTAACTATGGTTTTAACGATTACTGAAAGTGGATATAGCTTTATGGATGTCTTGTTTGAAACAACATCTGCTTTTGGAACTGTTGGATTAAGTCGAGGACTAACTCCTAATTTATCTACCATAGGTAGACTTATTATAACACTAACTATGTTTGCAGGAAGAGTTGGACCATTAACAATGGTATTTGCACTCGCTAAGAAGCAGAAAGAGAATAAAGGAAAATATAGATATCCAGAGGAAAGGATTCTAGTAGGATAGGAAGGTGAAACTATGAAACAATTTGTTGTTATTGGCTGTGGACGATTTGGTACTAGTGTTGCCAAGACTCTTTACAGTCAAGGATTTGATGTTTTAGCAATTGATAAAGACCCAGAGATTATACAAGAAATATCAGATTCTGTTACGCATGCTGTTCAAGCGGATGGAATTGATGAAAATACTCTAAAATCTTTAGGATTAAGGAATTTTGACGTAGCGGTAATTAGTATAGGGTCTGACTTACAGGCGTCTATTATGGCTACGCTAATAGCTAAAGAGCTTGGGGTGCAAACAGTTATTGCAAAAGCTCAGAATGATATACATGGCAAAGTACTATATAAGATTGGAGCAGATAGAGTTGTGTTCCCTGAGAGAGATATGGGTGTAAGAGTCGCTCATAATCTAGTTTCATCTAATATACTAGATTACGTTGAATTATCTCCAGACTATAGTATTGTGGAGATTTCAGCTATAGAGGAATGGGAAGGGAAGACTCTTAAAGAACTTAGATTGCCTACTAGATATGGTGTTAATGTTATGGCAATAAAACAGGGAAAAGATATAAATATATCCCCATACGCAGATGATGTTATTAATCATGGCGACATACTTATTGTAATAGGCAATATCGAGCAATTGGCTACACTTGAAAGAAAAGCTGATTGAGGTGTGCATATGGATGAAACAATAACAAGTCCATCTAATCAAATAATTAAAGATGCAAAATCTTTACATAAAAAAAGATTTAGGTGGGATAAGAGACGCTTTTTTATTGAAGGTGTCCGAGCGGTTGAAGAAAGTATTATTTCAAAGGCAGAAATAGACTATGTTTTGCATTCAGATATGCTTTTTAGTGTTAAAGGTGGAGATAAATTATTTGACCAGATTAAACTGCTACAATGCAGGTCATATCATATTTCAGATAAATTGTTTCAAGAAATAACTGACACTGAAAGTCCGCAGGGCGTTTTTGCATCAGTCAAATTTAATATTCATGATATAGAGAGCGTATTAGCAGATAAAGGTAATTTTTTTATATTACTTGATAGAGTACAAGATCCTGGGAATCTAGGGACTATTATAAGAACTGCAGATGCATTTGGTTCAAATGGAATAATTGTAACTAATGGTTGTGTAGATGTATTTAACCCTAAAACTATACGTTCAACCATGGGATCCATTTTTCATACTCCTCTGCTATATTATAATGAAATAAATGATGCTATAAAAGATCTTAAGAATAGAGGAATACAGATAATGTCTACTTCGTTAGATTCAAGCAATTATTGTTATGATATCGATTTCAAGACAAATTTTGCTTTAGTCATAGGTAATGAAGCTTCTGGTGTTTCTGAAAGTATCATCAATGCTTCTGATTGCTTAATAAAGATTCCAATGCAAGGTAAAGCAGAATCTTTAAATGTAGCGATAGCATCAGCCGTTATAATGTACGAAGTGTTAAGACAAAGGCAGAATATTTAGACAAATCCGAATTTAGTTTACATATTCCTTGTATTTTAAAATACCTCATGCTATAATTAAGTAAATAGCCTTAAAGGGGTGTTTTGAATGATGATAAATGCCGAGTTTTTTTGGAAAATGTTTGAATTGACAGGTTCAGTTAACGCGTATCTGATGTATAAGAAACTGATTATAAATTAAAAACTCAATATATAAAAGTTATGATGGAGAAAAGTATGTAAGAGAATACCTGAAGAGAGGGAGTGTCATAGGCTGGGAACACTTCTAGGTTGAAAGTTACTGAAGTTCACTCTTGAACTGCTAAGTTGAAATAGTAGTAGACTTAAGCCGGCATTGTCGTTAACATAATTAAGAGATTTGATTTGATCAAATTATTAGGGTGGTACCGCGGATTGCCTTCGTCCCTTCATGAGACGAAGGTTTTTTTATTGTATAAAAATAGACTTAGTCCAGCTAAGAAATGTCAATAGTTAAATCTAAAAATATTTGATATTTCTTCAAGTTAAAAAAGGGTAACATCAATAAGCCTTTTGAGAGTATCTCAAAAAACGGAAAGCAGGCTATGGATTTACTTTATGCAGCTTTATTGCATTTAGCTTTTAAGTAATTCTTTTGATGTTCTTCTGGTGTGATGATTGTAAATTCTTTTTCATCACGAAGTATTGCAAATACAATGTTACAGA